>CAMAHD010000015.1 GCA_945834405.1 uncultured Prevotella sp.
TTATACATACGGCACCTTATAACTCCTTATTATAACTCCCCATCATAACTCCTTAATTATAACTTCTTCATACCTCACATCATCCGCCATTTATCTCCTTTTATTGTGACTGACGATGACTTTCAGGAACCAAGAACCGTATATTTGGCAAACTTGAGCAGCAGCTGCTTGGTGCCTGCCTGCTCGAAACAAACGGTAGCCTTGGCATTCTCGCCCTCCCCTTCCAGACGCTCTACCTTGCCCACTCCAAAACGCTGATGGTCGATTCTGTCACCTACGCGGAGTTGCTGCCCTTGTACTGTCACCTGACTCTTGGATGGCTGAGCAGAGGAGACAGGAGGAATAGCGACACGAGCGGAGGAGACACGAGAAGCAGTGACAGGGGCGAAAGAGACAGAAGGGGAAACAGACGGTTTGGCAAAAGGCTGTGTGGGTACACGCATGGGTTGTCTGAAGAACGTGGATGCTGGGTCAGAGGGAGCGGAAGAATGATGACGGATAAGATGTCGGGCAATATCGTTGATGAAACGTGAAGGACCATCTGTCTCCATGCGACCAAAACGGAAGCGGTTTTCGGCATAGGTCATCTCACAGAATTTCATGGCACGGGTGATGGCGACATAGAGCAAGCGACGCTCCTCCTCTATGGCACGCTGCGAGTCACAGCACATCGGCGACGGGAAGATATTTTCCTCGACACCTACAATAAAGACGGCCGGGAACTCCAAACCCTTGGCACTATGGATGGTCATCAGCGACACCTGATGGCCATCGTTGTCGTCCTCTCCCATCTCCTGGTCGGTGAGCAACGAAACCTCCTGGAGGAAGTCTGCCAGACCATGGCGATAAGTAGATGCGTTATCTCCCTCTTCATCGGAAACAAAGTCGAGGATGGCAGCCTTGAACTCTTCAAGGTTCTCCTGACGAGAAATGTCTTCCGTCTCTCGTCCTGAATAAATGTCGCGGGCGATGCCACTCTGCAAGATGATGTCGCTGCCCAGTCGATAGGCATCATCCGTATGCTGTCGCTCACGCCATCCTTCCACCATCATGCGGAAGGCTTCTATCTTACCCAGTGTACCCCTGTTGAGTGAACTCAGATAATGGGCAGGATTGCTGACGACGGTCCACAGACTCACATTGGCGGCATCGGCAGCCTGGAAGATACGCTCCAGCGTGGTATTGCCAATACCACGTGTGGGATAATTGATGATACGCTTGAAAGCCTCCTCGTCGTTGGGATTGACCACCAGACGGAAATAGGCTATCACGTCCTTGATTTCCTTGCGCTGGTAGAAACTTAGACCGCCATATATCCTATAAGGTATGCCCTCCTTGCGCAGACACTCCTCGAAGCTGCGGCTCTGTGAGTTGGTTCGGTAAAGAATGGCACAATCCTGATAGTCATAGCCTTGACGGCAGAGTCTTTGGATGTCCTTGCAGACGATGATAGCCTCCTCCTTGTCGGTAGATGCCTTCTTGCAGAGGATGGTGTCACCCTCTTCGTTCTCGCTGTAAACCTCCTTGGGTATCTGGCGCGCGTTATGGCGTATCAGGCTGTTGGCAGCACTGACAATAGCCTGAGTAGAACGGTAGTTGCGCTCCAGCTTGAAGAGGCGTGCGCCCTGATAGTCTTTCGTGAAATTGAGGATGTTGTCTATATTGGCACCACGGAAGCTATAGATACTCTGGGCATCATCGCCCACCACACAGACACGCTGGTGATTGCGGGTAAGCAGCAGGAGAATAGCCTGCTGAACACGGTTGGTATCCTGATACTCGTCCACCAGAACGTACTGGAAACGCTCTTCATATTTATGACGTATGTCTTCATGTCCCGACAAGAGCTGGTGGGTATAGAGCAGAAGGTCGTCGAAGTCCATGGCATTAGCCAGCCGACAACGCTCTACATAGCGCTGATAGATATCCTTAACAGCTCCTAATCCCCTTTCTGCATCATCACGCACCATGCTGTAACTGGAGGCATAGGCCTGAGGCAGGAGCAGACTGTTCTTGGCATGACTGATACGGTCGGCTACCGTGGAGGGTTTGTACTGCTTTTCGTCGAGCTGCATCTCCTTGATGATTGTCTTGACTAAAGAACGGGAGTCGGTCTGGTCATAGATGGTAAACTGGGGAGTAAAGCCCAGGAGAGCACACTCGCTGCGCAGAATACGTGCGAAGATGGAATGGAAAGTTCCCATGTTCAGATAACGGGCAGAGGTATCGCCCACCAAGAGGGCTATACGTTCCTTCATCTCGCGGGCTGCCTTGTTGGTAAAGGTCAGTGCAAGGATATTCCAAGGCGACATACCCAGCTCCAAGAGATGGGCTATCTTATGGGTGAGCACCTTGGTCTTACCAGAACCGGCACCGGCAATGACCAGTTGGGGTCCTTCGCAATAGTTGACAGCCTCCAGCTGACTGGGGGAAAGGTTTGTTGTTTCCAAAGGGATCGTGCTATTTTTGTGGATTAAAAAGCGGTTAGGTCAAGGTCGTCCGGTCTTTCCGGCATAGAAATAATACCACCAATAGGTGCCGAAATACTGTTTGTAGACAGCCAGACTGCGGGCGGCAGCATCGGGATAGGTACGCTCCAGTTTCTGCAAATCATCGTAATCCGTATCGATGGCATTCTCATGATAGACAATCAGCGGACTGGATGTCTGATGGACATACAGCACCAATGCCTCGCGGTAATGACGTGGCAGACTGTCGTTGATGGCATAATAACGGGGCAATAGACGCACGAAGGACTGAAGATTACGATTGAGCAGATGGGCACACAGCTCGTAGTCGGCGGCAGCCTTGCTTGCATGGCCCGTACGGCGCAAGAGCTTGAGATAGGTGAGCACCGTCATCTCATGGGCTGGTTTGCCTCCCAGATGGTGATAGATGCTGTCGGCAGGCAGCAGCAGACAGGAAGCATGGGCATTGGTGGGCAGCAGGGCATCCGAACCATTGCTGACAGGATAACGGAACAGTTCGTCACCCAAGCGGCCCTGCAAGGACAGCGTATAGGCTCGCAGCATCGTAAGACTGGGACTGCTAACCATGGAACGCTTGCCTACACGGGCAGCCTCCTCTACCCTCCCCTTCATCAGCTCTGCCTCTATCCGTGCCCGGTAATGGAAGTTGTCATCGCCCCCCGTCATGCCTCCGAGAAAGAGGAACTGGAGACCCAGCAGAAGCAGGCTGACCCACATGGAACGGGAAAAGAGGGAAGCGGGAAGCACCCTCGAATCATACTCCTCTGCCTGACGCAGCATGGACAAGAGTCCCCACCACGCAAGGAAGGAAAGGGGAGCCAACCACGTCCATACCCGCAAATAATGGCTTGCCACATCTGAAGAACGATAGTCGCACAACATCGTCAACAGCAACACTGAGGGGAAGAAGCCAAAGGCATAAAGCCTGTCGGAGAGGCGCATCACAAACTGTACCCCTCGCTGTACGAGCCATGCCACAAAGGTAATAAGCAAAGCGCCTACCAGATGGTCATAACGGGTGGCACCATGACTTAAATGATTCTGGGCTACAGCCAGCACACTTCCCTGATAACAATACAGGTAAATGAATGTAAAAAGGCAAAAGACGATGGCACACACCGTCTTTACAGCGGTGGTGCCATCGTTTCCATAGCGTTTTCTTGTCATGATTTAGTTTTTCTTCAATACCACGGCAGAACGGGCTGGCAGATAGAGCTTGAGCCACTCCTTGTGATCCTTCACATAGAGAGGATCGAAATTGGTCAGGTGGGTCATGCTGTCATCAGCTAATCCGTTGCCGCCAAACTCTTTGGCATCCGTGTTCAATACCACATCGTACGAGCCTGTGGGTACCAGAAAACCGTAGTCAGTGAACGAACGTGTAGGACTGAAGTTGAATACGAATATCAAGTCTCCGCGGCTGAATGCCAGTACCTGGTCGCCATCGTTATGCCATATCTCCTGTACAGGCTTGTTCTGGAAGTTACGGACGCTCTTGATGACCTGAAGCATCGCCTTGTCGAAGTCGCCAAGGTAGTGATAATCCAGTTCCTGATTGTCTACGAGATTCCACTGGCGGCGAGCGTACTTATAGCTCCATCCGTTACCGTCGCGCGGGAAGTCTATCCATTCGGGATGGCCGAACTCATTGCCCATGAAGTTGAGATAACCGCCATTGATAGCAGCGGCAGTAACGAGACGAATCATCTTGTGGAGTGCGATGCCGCGATGAACGGTTCCGTTCTCGTCGCCCTTGCGGAAATGCCAGTACATGTCGGCGTCGATAAGACGGAAGATGATGGTCTTGTCGCCTACCAATGCCTGGTCGTGGCTCTCGCAGTAAGAGATGGTTTTCTCGTCAGGACGCCTGTTCTTCACTTCCCAGAAGATAGAACTGGGCTTCCAGTCTTCGTCACGCAGCTCCTTGATGGTCTTAATCCAATAGTCGGGGATATTCATAGCCATACGGTAGTCAAAGCCGTAACCGCCATCCTCAAACTTGGCAGCCAGTCCGGGCATGCCGCTGACCTCCTCGGCAATGGTGATGGCATCGGGGTTCACCTCGTGGATAAGCTTGTTGGCCAGGGTGAGATAGCAGATGGCATTGTCGTCCTGATGGCCATTGAAATAGTCGGGATAGCCGCAGAATGCCTCGCCCAGTCCATGACTGTAGTACAGCATGGAGGTAACACCGTCGAAACGGAATCCGTCGAACTTATATTCTTCCAACCAATAACGGCAGTTGGAGAGCAGGAAGTGGAGCACCTCATCCTTGCCATAGTCGAAGCAGAGGCTGTCCCATGCGGGATGCTCATGACGGTCGCCTGGATAGAAATACTGGTTGGGGTCGCCAGCCAGATTGCCCAGACCTTCCATCTCGTTCTTCACGGCATGAGAATGAACGATATCCATGATGACGGCAATACCATTGCGATGGGCGGTATCTATCAGCTCTTTCAGCTCTTCGGGCGTACCGAAACGGCTGGAAGGAGCGAAGAAGGAGCTGACATGATAGCCAAAGGAGCCATAATAGGGATGCTCCTGAATAGCCATCACCTGAATGCAGTTATAACCATCGGCGATGACACGCGGGAGCACATTCTCACGGAACTCGCGGTAGGTTCCCACCTTCTCGGCATCCTGAGACATACCTACATGGCATTCGTAGATAAGCAGGGGTGACTTGGAAGGCTTGAACTTCTTTTTGGAGAAAGCATAGGGTTTTTCGGGATTCCATACCTGGGCTGAGAATATCTTGGTGACATCATCCTGAACGACACGCTGGCACCAGGCGGGTATACGCTCGCCTTCACCACCATTCCACTTCACCTTCATCTTATACAGGTCGCCGTGCTTGATGGCTTTCTCGCTGAGTTTCAGCTCCCAGTTGCCGGTACCTTCAATGCGCTTGAGCTTGTACTTGGGCGATTCCTGCCAGCCATTGAAATCACCAATGAGGTAGATTTCTGTCGCATTGGGTGCCCACTCACGGAATACCCATCCTTTGGGCAGTTTGTGCAGACCGAAATAGAGGTGACCACTGGCAAACTCGGTCAGACTCTTCTTGCCTTTACGTGTCAGCTGGTCCAGTTTCCATACGACGTGATCATGGCGACCACGAATGGCATCCTCGAAAGGTTCGAGCCACGAATCGTTCATCACCAATCCGATATGCTTCGGAGCCTCCGGCTGCTTGTCTTGTTTTTTCCTTGCCGTAGATGCGGCGCACTTTTTCTTTTCAACCATAGTACTTTCAGTTATCTTATGTTAGTTAGATTCGTTTATCTTCACGTAGTTCCTTTAGTCTACTTGCTGAAGTTGGGGCATTTATTTACAGGCAACTTTGAAGATAGCCTTGCGAATAGAACTTTCTGTTGAGATACAGGGCGCATGACCATCCTGAGGGAAGAAGATGGCAAACATCCCCGGGGTACAGGTGACATAGCTCTCTGCGATGAGGTCGGGGAATTTGGTGATATCCTTTTCTGCATTATATGCTGCCTCTGGCAGGCGGCAGAGAGGGGTATATCCGTAGGTTTCCGGGCACGACAGAGGAATCTGTATGTCTATCATCTTCTCGTGGGTCTCCAACACTGCCTCCGCGGGAGTCTTTCCCTTGGCGCTTGTGATATTGACAAAGAGTTCGTCTCCATGAATAAGCTGTTTTCCATCCTCCATCTCCTGCAGGTTGTGTGACTGAAGGAAAGCCACTACCTCACTGAACAAGGGGTTCAACGACTCGTACTTGTTCAGGTTTTCAATCGTGTCAATGACCATAATTGTAGATTTTTTATGTTAATAAGGTATTTGTCTGTCTCACTTCTTGTCTTCTCTGCGCTGGCCTCTGATGTAGTTGCCCTGGGCTGTAATATTGCCGTTGCGGTCTTTCTCGACAAAGCGACCGTCGCGGCGGTCATCCACGTAGCTGCCTTCAAAACGATTGCCATCCTTATCCTCCTCGATGGCTCTGCCGTTACGCTTGCCGTTCTTGAAGGTGCCCTTGAATTTCCATCCGTCGGCATAGCGTGCCACTCCGTCGCCGTCAATCTTTCCGTTGCTGAAGTGACCTTCAAAGACATCTCCGTTCTTCATCACCAGCTTGCCCACTCCGTTGGGCTTGTCTGCCTTCCATTCTCCGGTATAGGAACTGCCATTGCGCCAGATGATGGTACCTGTGCCCGACTTGTCTCCTTCCTGGAACTGACCCGTATAGCGGTCGCCGTTGGCATACTTGATGATGCCCGAGCCTGTGCGCTCTCCACGCACATAATCTCCTTCGTATACATCCCCGTTCTTGAACTTGTAGATGCCCTTGCCATTCTGGATATCGTTCTTCCACTGACCGGTATAGACATCTCCGTCGGCATAATAGAACGTGCCCGTTCCCGAACGCTGGTTGTTGGACCACTGACCTTCATAGCGAGAGCCGTCTCCCCAGTCGAAAACGCCCTTGCCATTCTTGTTGTCATTGAGCCATTCGCCTTTGTAATAGGCACCTCCGGCAAAGGTATAGGTACCTTTGCCGTTACGGTGGTCTTGTTTCCAGTCACCATCATATTTGTCACCATTGTAATAGTACATGATGCCATGTCCTTGCTGATAGTCACGGAACCATAAGCCTACATACTTGTTGTTGTTGGCAAAATAGTATGTTCCCTGACCGTGCTGTTGGTCCTGGAACCATTGTCCTTCATATTTTTCGCCGTCAGTGAAGGTATAGACACCATAACCCTGACGCTTTCCTTTTACATATTCGCCTTCATACCAGTTGCCATTCTTGTAGACTGCCTTGCCTTTTCCATGAGGCTTTCCTGCCACCATCTCACCTTTATAGTCGCCTTGGTCGCGAGTGACACAGGTGCCTAAAGTGATTTTCTGTGACAGACAGAATGTGGGAATACAGGCAAATAATAAAGTTACAATATAGTGTTTCAATTTGTGCTCTTTTTTAATTTCAAGCCAAAATTAGTAAAAAAAACACATTCTGCGAAATATGAAGATAAAAGATTAGATTTTTTAACGTAAACAGACCGCTCTCCTGCTGATTATCCTTGCTGGGATTCAGAAGAAAGGCGATGACGACTACAGTGAGGGAAGGTGTTGACGACAGCAGTGAAGCAAGGCTGCCCAAGCAAAAAGCAATCTGTTGGCACGACCATATCCCAGACCTTTCCAGCTCCAGTTGGACTCTGGAAACAGTCTTCCCCAACGTCTCAGGTCGCGGCGTCGGGCATCGAGAACGTACACCGACTTGAGGATGAATTTGCGCTGCAACAGCTCTTTTTCAAGCAGAGGCAGCAGTCCTTGTTCGCGATAGAAGGTCTCCACACTGCGGATAGCCCTGCACAGACTGTCTATGTTGGCATCGCTGCTGTTGCTGTAGTTGTTGGGATTGTATTGCACGTAATGGTACAATGCCTTGGAAACAGACTCTACATGACGGGCAAGGGCAAAGAGTTTGCAACAGAGGATATAGTCTTCTCCGAAATGGATATCTTCTACAAAACGGATATGGTTTTCTTCGAAAAGGCTTCGCCTGACCAACAATTTCCAAAGCACGCCCTTGATACGCAACAAGGTCATGTCGCGCATACGTTGTTCATGAGACTCGGGATAAGTCTGACGTCGGTATTCGCTTCTGTCCGGATAATCCTCGTAATAATCACATCCCACCATGTCGGCTCCCGTAGCCTGTGCTTTCCTGACCAAGACTTCCACCATGTCGGTCTCTATCCAGTCGTCACTGTCCACAAAGAGCACATAATCTCCCGTGGCATTGTCGAGCAGTCGATTTCGTACAGGCGCAATGCCCATGTTGCGCTCATTCTCTATTACCTTGACTCTTGCTGCCACATCGGGATAGCGTTCGCAATAATCCTTCAGCAGTCCCATACTGTTGTCTGGGGTGCAATCGTTGACAAACACGAACTCTATATCCTGATAGGTCTGCGCGAACAATGAACGCAGACAACGGTCGAAAAAGGGTTCCACACGATAGACTGGGACAAGGACAGAGACGGTATTCATAGCCATTTCAGAATTTTGGTCAGCATCATGACGAGACGCGCTATGATGCGCTGACATCCATAACGTAGTTTACCCACACTTGCCAGATGAGGATAGAGTTCGCAACGTCGCCATGCCACCCACTGCTGATAGTCGGAATAGATCAGTGGGGGGAGAAAGGTCTGCAAAAAGCGTTGACGCTCTGCATCCCGTTCAGCAGCCCTCGTATTACTGATACCGGTGCTGTCGTAAACGGCAATGACGCTATCTATGACACGCAAACTGGCATGACGGCTCACCAGCATCTCAACGGTGAAAATCCAGTCGCTCACAATGCGGAAGTCTTCACGGTAAGGATGCTGACGCAAGAGTTCCAGACGGATGAAGGATGACTGATGGTTCAGGGCATCAGTAAAGAGGTCTGCCATGGACAGTTGACTCTTGGGATGTTTCACCACTCCATCCATGACATGACTGCCTGCGACAATGTCGGCATCGAGCTGTCCCATCACCTGTGCCAGCGTATCGTCAGAGTAATACACATCGCCAGCGTTCATGAAGTTCACATAAGTGCCGTGAGCCCACCGCACCCCCTTGTTCATGGCAGGATAGATTCCCCCGTCTTTCTCCGAAACCCAGTAGCTGATGCCCTTGTCAGCATAGGCTTGGATAACGTCTACACTGCCGTCAGTAGAGCCTCCGTCGATGACGATATACTCCAGTTCGACACCATGTTGACCAAGGACGCTCTCCATCGTGCGCCTCAGTCCGTCGGCATCATTGTAATTGACGGTAATAACAGTTAACAACGGCATAGGGATAAGGATTCAGAAACAGGATGCAGGATTTGTAGAATTGAACGATGTGAAATGAGGAACGGGAAAAATGAGTTGTGAAACGAGGAACGTGATAGGTGAGATGAACAATAAAATGAGAAATGAGAAAAGACCTGCTTCTCCCATTTCTCATGATGTTTATCAATTATTGACGGTACCGCCAACAATATCGAGCAGCTCACTCGTGATGGCTTGCTGACGGCTCTTGTTATACTGCAGTTTCAAGCCTCTCAACAGTTCATCGGCATTATCCGTGGCAGTCTGCATAGCCACCATGCGGGCAGCATGCTCACTGGCATTGCTGTCGAGCAAAGCCGTATAAAGCACCAGATGGGCATATTTAGGAATGAGCTGTGTGAGCACTGTACGCATATCCGGCTCTACGATGAAGTTGTCGTTCAATGGTTTCACATGCTCTTCCTCTACCTTCTTGGTTGACTGATGCTGATGGCGTTTCAGGTATTCCTGCGACTCCTTGGTAGCGATGGTAGAGGTGAGGTCGCGCTCATGGTCACGCTTCAACTCACTGGTCACGTCAATAGGCAGGAAAGACTTTCGGGTAAGAATCTGCGAGCCTGCACTCTTGAAGTGATGGTAGATAATCTCCACCCTGTCAATCTCGCCGGCGATGAACTTGTTTCCCAGTTCACGTGCCAGTTCGATACACTGCTTCACATTGGGTTTGTCAGCCAGTTCCGTAAAGTCACCAGCTCTCTCCAGTCCCAGTTTGGCAGCCTTCTCTGCTACCTTTCTGCCAATAGGATAGATGAGGATATTCTCCTTACCGATATTCGCGTATTCGGCAACGACATGTTCCATCATCTTCAACACGTTGGTGTTGAAACCGCCACACAGACTGCTGTTGGAAGAAAAGACTACCAGTGCCAGGCGCTTCACGGGACGTTCCTCGGTAAAGACGTTCGATGCGTCAGCTTCTGAAGCAAGGAAAGTCTTGAGGATATGTTCGAGAAGTGTCTCGTACGGCAGCATATTCTCAATCATCACCTGTGCATGGTGCAGCTTGGAAGAAGCGACCATCTTCATGGCACTCGTAATCTTACGTGTGCTGTTGACACTGGCAATGCGCGTTTTAATTTCTTTCAGCGATGGCATTATGATTGGTCATTAGGGATGAAACAATTAGTAGCCTTTGGCGATGTCAGCCATAACCGACTCGATGACGGCAGTCACGCTATCGTCAATCTTTCCACTGCCAAGGGTTGAGAGCACATCAGCATGTGCCGACCTCATCTTGTCGAGGAAACGGTCCTGACATTCACGTATCTTCTCTACAGGCACCTGATGCATGAGTCCGTGTGTACCGCAATAGAGGATTGCCACCTGCTCGCCCACAGGCATAGGACTGTACTGGGGCTGAATCAGCAACTGGTTGTTCTTGCGTCCACGGTCAAGAGTCATGGCTGTCACGGCATCCATATCACTGGAGAACTTGGAGAAGCTTTCCAGCTCGCGATACTGTGCCTGGTCAATCTTGAGTGTACCAGCCACCTTCTTCATACTCTTTATCTGAGCAGAACCACCGACACGGCTCACGGAGATACCCACATTGACGGCAGGACGGAAGCCCTGGTTGAACAGGTCACTCTCCAGATATATCTGACCGTCGGTAATGGAGATAACGTTGGTTGGGATATAAGCGGAAACGTCGCCGGCCTGAGTCTCGATGATAGGCAGTGCTGTGAGCGAACCGCCGCCCTTGACGTGTCCCTTCATGCACTCTGGCAGGTCGTTCATCTGCTCTGCCACTTCCTGCTGGTCGTTGATACGTGCAGCACGCTCCAGCAGACGGCTATGGAGATAGAACACGTCACCGGGATAGGCTTCACGTCCGGAAGGACGTCTCAGAATCAGAGACACCTCACGGTATGCAACAGCCTGCTTGGAGAGGTCATCGTAAACAACCAGTGCAGAGAATCCACGGTCGCGGAAATACTCACCGATGGCAGCACCGGCAAAAGGTGCATAATACTGCATAGCGGCAGGGTCGGCAGCCGTAGCACTCACGACGATGGTATACGGCATGGCACCATGCTGCTTGAGGTTCTCCACGAGAGCGGCAACAGTAGAAGCCTTCTGTCCGATAGCCACATAAATACAATAAACAGGCTTGCCTGCCTCATAGAAGCTCTTTTGGTTGATGATGGTATCAACAGCTATGGCAGTCTTACCGGTCTGTCGGTCACCGATAATCAGCTCTCGCTGTCCTCTACCTATAGGAATCATGGAGTCTACCGACTTGATACCAGTCTGGAGAGGTTCCTTCACGGGCTGACGGTATATTACACCCGGTGCCTTGCGGTCGAGCGGCATCTCGAACGCGCCCGTCATGTCAATGTCACCCTTTCCGTCAATGGCCTGTCCCAGAGGGTTGATGACACGTCCGAGCATGTTGTCATTCACCCGAATGGATGCGATACGCTTGGTACGCTTCACCACCATGCCCTCCTTGATGCCTTCGGTAGAACCCAGGAGCACACAACCCACGTTGTCCTCTTCAAGGTTCATCACGATAGCCATCGTGCCGTTCTCAAACTCCAGCAACTCGTTGGCTTCGGCGTTACGCAATCCATAGATACGGGCAACACCATCGCTCACTTCGAGCACGGTACCTACCTCGTCAAACTGCTGTCCGCCGCTGATGCCCTTGAGCTGTTCGAGCAGCATCTGTGACACTTCGCTTGGTTTGATTTTATCTGACATTTTTATTTACTTTTATTAATTATAGTTTCTGAAGAACTCAATGTTATAGGAGTTAAGGAGTTATCGCTCCCTGGGGTCGATGGGAGTTAAGCCATTAGTTTGGAGCATTGAAATCAAGCACAAAAACATTTGGCTTAACTCCTTAACTCCTAACAATGTCCTTAACTTGGGAAAGTTGAGTTTCTTACTTTTTCAACTGTGTGAGCACTTGTCTCAGCTGGTTCTGCACGCTGGCATCGAGCCGATAGGTGTCATATTCGAGT
The DNA here is from genome assembly GCA_945834405.1 of uncultured Prevotella sp. Classification (GTDB taxonomy): domain Bacteria; phylum Bacteroidota; class Bacteroidia; order Bacteroidales; family Bacteroidaceae; genus Prevotella. The sequence continues at coordinate 12,316 of CAMAHD010000015.1, forward strand.
ACGAAGCCACCGATGATTTCGGGATTAACTTCTGTTTCGAACTCCACAGTACCCTTTGTTTTACTCTCCACCATCTTCCGCATCTTCTGCTCTGTGTCAGACGAGACGGCGACAGCGGTAGTCAGCTTGCCGCGGATGATGTTTTTCTGTCTTCTATAAAGAGTGATATACGAATTAGCCATGAACTGCAACACGCTCTCGCGGTCTTCACGCAGCACAAGACTGATGAACGAGGTGGTGAGGGCAGAGATGTTTCCGCCCATCGCCACCACGAGCAGTTCGTGCTTCTTTTCCTTCGGGAGCATGGGATTGTCTATCGTATGCCTCAACCGGGGCACGTCGATGTAGCTCTTGGCAAGAACTGACATCTCCTGATACACCGCATCCTCAATCTTGGCGTCAGTGGCTGCCTTGAGCAGCGCACGGGCGTATCTTACCGATATTACTCCGATGTCCATAGGCCTTATCTTTTATCATCTACAGTAACTTCATCCAACAGCCTGTCAATGGTTTCCATCTGCTTGGATTCTGAGGAGAGTTCCTTGCGGAGAATCTTCTCAGCCACCTTCACAGAAAGCTCTGCCACCTGCGAGCGTATCTCGCTGATGGCTGCCTGCTTCTGACTCTCTATCTCTGCCTTGGCCTCGTTGATGAGACGGCTGCCTTCTTCACGTGCCTTTTCCTGGGCTTGTGCCACGATGGCATCGCGCGTTTCTGCTGCCTCCTTCAACAACTGAGCCTGCTTCTGACGAGCTTCCTGAAGCATGGATTCACCCTCTTTCTGGATATTAGCCAGTCGCTCTGAAGCCTCATGCGCCTTCTGCAGACTCTCGTCGATGTAACGTCTGCGGTTCTCCACCATGCCGATGATGGCAGGAAAGCCGAACTTCGCCACAACGAAGAAGACCACCAGGAAAGCCAGAAGCATCCAAAACAACAATCCCAGATCAGGGGTCAGTATTGATGGCAAATTTTCCATTGTATAAAGTTAAATTCTTGTTTCTCTTACTAAAGCTATGAAGTTATCTCTCTGTATAACTTCCTCTGACCGTTCAGGTTATTATTTGATGAGGAAGGCGCACGCAGCAATAGCGAAGAGAGCACAACCCTCAACGAATGCGGAAGTAAGAATCATGTTTGTCTGGATCTTACCGGTAGCCTCAGGCTGACGTGCGATGGCATCCATTGCACTACCGCCAATCTTACCAATACCCAAACCAGCTCCAATTGTTGCAATACCTGCTCCGAGACCGCAGCCCAGCTGTGCCAGACCTTCAGCAGCCAAAAGTGTTGAAATAATCATAATTGTTTATTTTTTTAATGTGAATAATTTATTGTTATCTGTTTGTTCAAGTCTTTTTAAGTCTTTCTTCTGACCTCTTATTCTTGCAGCCTGTTTCCGAAAAGAAGAACAGCCTGAATGTTGACGCCCACCTTACTCTGCATGATGTTCCTTGTGTGCAAGACCGATGAAGACGGCACTCAGCATGGTGAAGACATAAGCCTGCACGAATGCTACGAGCAGTTCAAGGCAATTCATGAAAAGCAACATGATGATACTGAAGATGTTTAATCCCAGACCGAAACCTATTCCCATCGACCATCCGAGGAAGATGACACAGGTGAAGCTGAGGATGACCGCATGACCTGCCATCATATTGGCAAAGAGACGAATCATCAGCGCAAAGGGCTTGGTGAAGACACCGAACAATTCGATCACGGGCATCACGGGCACGGGGTACGCCTTCAGGAACAGGGGCACCTCAGGCCAGAATATCTCCTTCCAGTATTCCTTATTGCCAAACAGGTTGATGGCAATCATGGTGCAGACGGCGAGGAATAGGGTAATATTGATATTACCTGTCACGTTGGCTCCGCCTGGGAATATGGGAATCAGTCCCACCATATTGGTTATCAGAATGAAGAAGAATACGGTGAGCAGATAAGGAGCATACTGTTTGTAATGCTTCTCTCCTACCGAAGGTCTTATCAAGTCGTCGTGAATGCTCATCACCAGCATCTCGACAGCGCCGACGAATCCTCCGGGAGCGCCACTTTTCTCATCACGTCTTTTATACCAACGGGCGCAAGAAAGGAAAATGGCAATCATGACAATAACCACGATCCATATCTGTGTGACGGTCTTGGTGATACTCAGGTCGAGCGGTCTCACCGATGAACCGTCAGCGAGCTTCTCGTAAATCTTCCCATGATGGGCTGCATCGAAAAAGAAACCTTCAGGCAGACTGTGTGCGGTACAGAAGTGCCATTCACCCGTCTGCTCACTTCTCACGATGATGGGCAGCGGCAGACTGATATGCTTTCCCTCGTAGGTGGCGATATGCCATTCATACGAGTCAGCGAGGTGTTCGAGCACTATCTCCGGAATGTTCAGTTCACCCGAAGCCTCTCCCTGTTCCGATGCGAATGATTGGACAGGAAGCAAGGTCAACAGAGCCAGAATCACTAACGTTCCTATATGTTTCATCTTGCACATTGTTTTACTTTACTTAGTGAGTTTATCGCTGTCATTGGACACGCGGGAAAAGAAAAGGGCATGGTGGGCCAAAAAGACGACATAGTAGGCAAGGAAAACCATCACGAACAACATGATGCCCGACCGCTCTGCCACCAGATAATAGACGAACATCGTCGCCAGTGCCAAGAGCATTCTGAAACCGGACACAGCCGTATAGAAAGTGGTGAGGGCATCAGGATTTCTCTTTGCGATGCGGCGCCAGATGAATACATCTGCCAGCTCAATCACGATGGAGAAGCCCACACTTACCGCCACTGGTGTCCCTAAACCGCTGATGTCTCCATAATGGCCAACAGCCCATGCAGCAGCGGTAGCCACGAGGAGCAAGAGAAGACACTGTAGCAGAAACCTCCTGCACAACTTATCGATATCTGTCATAACTCTTACAGTTCTACACAGAGACTCACTTGATTGTTCTGGACCTCGATGAAGCCACTGGCAATCATTTGTTCGTGGCGTCCCTGTGCATCGTCATACATCACCTTTCCGCTTTCGAGCAGAGAGATAATCGGGGCATGGTTTTCCAGTACCTGAAATTCGCCCATGTTTCCCGGCACGATGACGCTGTCCACCTCTCCATTAAAAATGATTTTCTCAGGAGATACTATTCTCAACTTCAAACTCATATCAGTAAACGTTTATCAATTTTTAGCTGCTTCAATGAGTTTCTTACCCTTGGCGATGGCATCCTCGATGGTACCGACGTTCAGGAACGCCTGTTCGGGAAGGTCGTCTACCTCGCCGTCGAGAATCATGTTGAAGCCCTTGATGGTATCTTCGATGGACACCATCACACCCTTGACGCCGGTGAACTGCTCTGCCACAGCGAAAGGCTGCGAGAGGAAACGCTGCACACGGCGCGCTCTGTTCACGGTCAGTTTGTCTTCATCAGACAGTTCGTCCATACCAAGGATGGCGATGATATCCTGTAATTCCTTATATCGCTGGAGTATCTGCTTCACTCTCTGGGCGCAGTCATAGTGTGCCTGACCCACGATGAGGGGATCGAGAATACGAGACGTCGAGCCCAGCGGATCCACGGCGGGATAGATACCCAGCTCGGTAATCTTACGGCTCAGCTCGGTAGTAGCGTCAAGGTGAGTAAAGGTAGTGGCAGGTGCGGGGTCTGTCAAGTCGTCCGCAGGCACATAAACAGCCTGAACAGAAGTAATAGAACCCTTCTTGGTGGAGGTGATACGTTCCTGCATCAGACCCATCTCGCTTGCCAGTGTGGGCTGATAACCAACGGCAGAAGGCATACGTCCGAGCAGAGCGGACACCTCTGAACCAGCCTGTGTAAAGCGGAAGATGTTGTCGATGAAGAACATGATGTCAGCAGCCTCGCCATCCTTACCTCCATGGTCGCGGAACTCCTCTGCTACAGTCAGTCCTGAAAGAGCCACAGAAGCGCGCGCGCCGGGAGGCTCGTTCATCTGTCCGTACACAAGAGTAGCCTGTGACTTCTGCAATTCTTCTGGGTCAACGAGCGACAAATCCCATTTCCCTTCATCCATAGCCTTTCTGAACTTCTCTCCGTATCGGATAACTCCCGACTCGATCATATCACGAATCAAGTCATTACCCTCACGTGTACGTTCTCCCACACCGGCAAAGACGGAGTAACCGTTGTGTCCCTTGGCAATGTTGTTGATAAGCTCCATGATAAGCACGGTCTTACCCACACCGGCACCGCCGAAGAGTCCAATCTTTCCACCCTTCATGTAGGGTTCGAGCAGGTCAATCACCTTGATACCGGTTGCCAGCATCTCCTTGTGTGTAGAGAGGTCTTCAAACTTGGGAGCCTCTCTGTGGATAGGATAGGCACCCTTCATATCCAGGGGTTTCATACCATCGATGGGCTGTCCGATGACGTTCATCATGCGGCCCTTGATTTGTTCGCCTGCCGGCATGACGATAGGTGAGCCTGTCTGCTTCACCTCCAAGCCTCTCTGCAGACCATCAGTATTGTCCATAGCAACACATCTGACGGTGTCTTCACCGATATGCTGCTGCACCTCTACAACGAGCTCTCGTCCGTCGGGACGCGCTATTTTCAAGGCATCATGAATCTTTGGCAGCACTTTCTCAGCATCCTTGCCCTCGGTATCGAAATAAACGTCGATAACAGGACCGATAATCTGTGATATGCGCCCACTAATCTGTGACATAAGCTGTAATTATATTTATAGTTTTATTTTTTCTCTCTACAAAGATAGACATTTCCGATGAAATAGTTGGAGCATTTTCAAAAATTCATCTTAATTTTATCTTTTTTTATCATGTGGCATGGTCGAGAAGCTCTCGCCATCATCAGATACTCAGTTCGTCGAGCACCTTGATGAGTTTCATGTCGAGCGGTTTGTCTGTTCGGATGGCATCCGCGAAGGGCACATAAACTACTTCGTTGTTCCTCACACCGACCATCACGTTGCGCTGTCCCTGAATGATGGCCTCGATGGCTCCCACACCCGTACGGCTGGCAAGAATGCGGTCACGTGCCGTGGGTCGTCCACCTCTCTGCAGGTGTCCCAGGATGGAAACGCGCACGTCAAAGTCAGGGAACTCCTTCTTGACACGGTCGGCATAATAAAGGGCACCACATTTGGGACTCTCCGACACGATGACGATACAGCTCTTCTTAGATTTACGTATGCCACGCTCCATGAATCGTCCCAACTGGTCAACGTCAGTTGACTCCTCGGGGATGATGGCAGCCTCGGCACCGCTGGCAATGGCAGAGTTCTGAGCGAGGAATCCGGCGTCACGTCCCATGACCTCGATGAAGAAGATACGCTCATGGCTCTGTGCCGTGTCACGAATACGGTCGACACATTCGAGAATCGTGTTGAGCGTGGTGTCATATCCGATGGTCGAATCCGTTCCGTAGAGGTCATTGTCTATCGTTCCCGGCAGACCGATACAGGGTATGTCATACTCAGCAGCGAAGTCTCTGGCTCCTGTCAGCGAGCCATTACCTCCGATGACCACGAGGGCATCAATCTCCTCACGCTGCATGGTCTCGAATGCCTTTTGTTTGCCTTCGGGAGTCATGAACTCCTTGCTGCGGGCAGTCTTCAGGATAGTTCCACCCTGCATGATGATACCACTGACATTTTCTGTCGTGAATGGTTTTACCTCACCGTTGATGAGTCCGTCATAACCGCGATAGATACCCTTGATGTTGAAACCATTGTATATACCGGCTCTGGTGACTGCACGTATCGCTGCATTCATACCGGGAGCATCGCCTCCTGAAGTCAAGATTCCAATTGTTTTAATTTTTGCCATAACATTACTACTGTTTTAGATTCATATTGTTGTGTGTGTGTTTAGAAGATGCTTATTTTATAATATATATATAATAAGGTATACATGGATTGTATCTACCTCATCAGATGAACGCATATTCGGCAATGAGAACAGCCATTCCCAACAGCCACCCCACGAGCACCTTTGGTGTACAGTTTTTCAGATACCACCCTACCCTCATCCTTTCCATCCTCATGAGTGCCATTCCGCTCACATTGGCATATCCAAAAAGACATCCTCCCAGAGCTGTACTGTAGACGACGGTTTTCCAGTAGGCGCCGTTCTGCACGAAGTTCTCCATATACGCTTTGTCCGCCCACTGCTCCATGCCGGCATCCACCACGGGATAGAGGGAGATATTGGTCATTGAGATGGTGAAAGAGTCGATGATGCCGCTGGCAAGTCCGGAGAAGACCCCAAAGACCCAAATATTGTGGATATGACAGTCAACCCACTGTGAGAAGATGCCAAGAATACCTGTTTCTTTGACGACACCAACTGCGAGCATGATGCCCATGACATAGAGTATCTGCTGGATATTACGGTACTGCAGGGGTATGGGAATCCGTCTCTGCACCATCTGGTCAGCAGTCATCAGTTTTCTGTTGAACACTTCATTGACTATCCAGAGGACCGAGAGCACACACAGTGCACCAAGGAAGGGGCTTAGTTTGGTGATATTGTGGAAGGTAGGGATAAACCAGAGTCCCCCTATACCCACAATGAGCATGACCATTCTCTGCCATCTGTTCAGATTGGTGTCATCTCCCCTGTATGGTGTCGTCATCCATTCCACATCCAGCCTGTCAGGCAGGTTGCGTCCTATCAAGGCAGTGGTAACGATCCACGCCACGAGTGCGGGTCCGACGAGATAGGCAGAGAAGTTGGAAGCCGTGACAGCGCCGTCTCCCCATAGTGCCACCGTGGCAGGGTCGCCAATGACGGTGAAACATCCTCCGGCATTGGCGGCAATGACAATGGCAGTACCTATGAGCATTCTTTGTCTCCTGTTCTGTACAATATTGTGCAGAACCATGAGCATTGTCATGGTGGTTGTCAGGTTATCCAGATTGGCAGAGATAAGAAAAGTAACCAGTGTGATGGACCATAAGAGATGCTTGCTGTTTCGTGTGCGAATCCACTCAGAAACGAAATCGAAACAGCCATTATTGTTCAGAATCTCAATGATCTGCATGGTACTGAGCAGGAAAAGCACAACGGCGGCGGCCTTTCCTACATATTTCAGAAACACATTATCATAGATAAAATACTTCACCGTAGTGCTGGTGGGCTGTACAGCGGCAAGAAAATCGCGGTAATCCTGGGGATGCTGACTCATGACAAAGTCAGTACCGTAACAGATATACAACACCCACCCTACCGTGCAGACGAACATGGCTACAGCCGCCTTGTTGATATAGGTCAGATGGGCAGTGGCTATCAGGGCGCAGCCCATGAGTGTGAGAATGGCGATAATCAGTGTCATGATAGTAGTTATCTATGGTGAAATAGTTTCGTTGGCGCGGCAATGATGCGCGCAGATGATGCAAATGGAGCTTCAGAGCCAAGTGTCCGTATGGTTATATTTCCGAGATGCACCATATCCTCTGCAAAGATAAACAACTTTCTTCAAATTCCACACAGGAAATCCGAAAAAAGTTGTTTATCTGCTTATCAGAACAATTTATCCTCCAAAATTGTCGTACATTTACCCTCCGAAATTGTCATACATGATAGACTCTGATTCCACTCCTAATGAGTCGAGCATGCCGACAACGGCTTTCGACATAGGACCGGGACCGCACATGTAGTATTCGATGTCCTCGGGAGCCTCATGGTCTTTCAGATAGGTATTGTACATCACCTGATGAACAAATCCAGCCGTATATTTCACGCCGGCAGCATCAGCAGCGGGATCGGGACGGTCGAGTGCGAGATGGAAATGGAAATTGGGATATTCCTTCTCCAGTCCCAGGAAGTCATCGAGATAGAACACTTCGTTCAAAGCACGTGCACCATAGAAATAGTGCATTTCACGGTCTGTTGTATGGAGCGTCTTGGTCATGTGCATAATCTGCGCACGCAGAGGAGCCATACCGGCACCGCCTCCGACCCAGATCATCTCCCTCTTGGTGTCGAAATGGGGATGGAAGTCGCCGTAAGGTCCGCTCATGACTACCTTGTCTCCTGGTTTCAGGGTAAAGATATACGAAGAAGCGATACCTGGGTTCACGTCCATGAATCCACTGCGGTCGGGTTTGAACGGAGGTGTAGCGATACGCACTGTCAGCATGAATACGTCTCCTTCAGCGGGATAGTTTGCCATCGAGTAAGCTCGGATGGTAGGCTCCGTGTTGACACACTTGAGGGGGAAGAGTCCAAACTTCTCCCATGCCGGCAGATATTCGTCTCCGATGAGACTCTTGTCAATATCCTTGTCATAGTCGATAGAGAAGGCAGGAATCTTGATTTGCGCATACGAGCCAGGAAGGAAGTCCATATGAGCACCTTTGGGCAGCTGCACCTTGAACTCCTTGATAAAGGTAGCGACATTCTTGTTGGAGATGACGGTACACTCGTACTCCTTCACGCCCAACACACTCTCTGGCACCTTGATCTTGAGGTCGCCCTTCACCTTGCACTGGCATCCCAGTCTCCAATTGTCCTTGATTTCCTTTCTGGTGAAGTGCGGCTTCTCAGAGTCGAGAATCTCTCCGCCTCCCTCCAGCACCTGCACCTTACACTGTCCGCAGGAAGCCTTACCTCCGCAAGCAGAGGGCAGGTAGATGCCATTCTCATTGAGTGTAGCCATCAGGTTTCCTCCCTGTGGGACAGACAAGGTAGTACTGTCGTTCACGACAATGTTCACATTGCCCGAGGGCGAGAGATATTTCTTCGCCACCAGCAGTATGATTACCAACAGGAGTATTGTGGCGAGAAACACTCCGATACTTGTAAATATGAATGTAAACATAGTGGTCTAAATTTTAAGTCCTGAGAAACACATCATGGCCATCGCCATCAGTCCTACCGTGATAAAGGTGATGCCGAGTCCCTGCAGGGGCTTTGGCACATCGCTGTACTGCATCTTTTCTCTGATGGCACCCATGGCTACGATGGCGAGAGTCCATCCTATACCACTACCGAGAGCGAAGACAAGCGCATCCACAATCGACCCGATATACTGCGAGTTGGCAGGGTCGAGGTTGATACGTTGCTGCATGAAGAGTGAAGCACCCATGATGGCACAGTTGACGGCAATCAGCGGCAGGAAGATACCGAGAGCAGCATAGAGAGATGGCGAGAATCTCTCGACAATCATCTCCACAAGCTGTACGATACCAGCGATGACTGCGATAAAAAGAATAAAACTCAGATAAGATAAATCAACGCCTTCAACGAGACAGTCCTTTCCCAATACCTGTGTCTGCAGCAGGTAATCGACAGGCACGGTGACACACAGCACGAAGGTGACCGCCAGTCCCAGTCCGAGCGAGGTCTTCACATTCTTCGAAACAGCCAGGAAGGAGCACATTCCGAGGAAGAAGGCAAATATCATGTTGTCCACAAAGATGGACCTGAAGAATAAGCTGGTTAAATGTTCCATATTGCTCTTGTTAAATATTGAATATTCATGTCAATCTTCATCACTGTCTGTCATGATTTGCTGAAATATGCGCGATGCACCCAGATGACACATCCCAGCAGAATCAGCGCCATGGCAGGCATGGTCATCATACCATTGTTGATATATCCGGCATCATAGACGAAATCGGGAATCAGCTGGAATCCCATCAGAGTTCCGCGTCCGAGAAGCTCTCTCACTCCACCTACGATGACGAGTATCATGGCATATCCCAGTCCGTTGGACACTCCGTCGAGGAAGCTGGGCCAGGGTTTGTTCATCATGGCAAAGGCTTCGAGTCGACCCATGAGAATACAGTTGGTGATGATCAGGCCCACGTAGACGGAGAGCTGCACGCTCACGTCATAAGCGAAAGCCTTGAGCACCTGACTGACGATGGTGACGAGTGCCGCCACCACGACGAGCTGGACGACGATACGTATACGTGTAGGGATTGTATTTCTGATTACCGATATAATCACGTTGGCGAAAGCCGTGATGACGGTCACAGCGAGTCCCATGACGATGGCTGGTTTCAGCTGTGAGGTTACCGCCAGTGCCGAGCAAATACCCAACACCTGCACGAGAATAGGATGATTGAGGTTGAGAGGATTGGCAAAAACCTCCTTATTCTCCTTTGAAAAGAGTTTGCTCATAATCTATTATTCTTTACTGTTTGTTTTTAAGACATTCACATACTTGCCCAGACTGTTCTGGAGCATCTCGCTGACACCATTCGAGGTGAGTGTGGCACCTGTCACCCCGTCACACTGTGTGGAAGGGTCCTTGATGTCACTTTTCTTGAGCACGCTCAGAGCCACATTGTCCTGTCCTTCGGCAAAGACCTTCTTTCCCTTGAACTGTTCCTGCCATGCTCTGCTGTCCTTGATTTCGGCTCCCAGACCGGCTGTTTCGCTCTCGTGGTCGAAATAGGCACCGTAAACAGTGTTCATGTCGTCATTGACAGCCACATATCCCCAGATGCTACCCCAGAGTCCCATGCCGTAAACAGGCATCACATATTTCGTCTCGCCGTTCACCTGACACACATAGAAAGCCAGTCGTCCGTTCTTGGCATCGGCGCTGTTCAGCTTGAAGGCATCGTTCTCGCCTCCCTGTTGTCCATCTGCGAGGGTCTGTCCTTTCTCGTCGATGATTCTGTCAGCCACCACCACCTCGGCATACTTTTGGGCGGCATCCTCATTGCTGAGGTCTCGGATATTGAGAGCCGCAAGAATCTGCTTCTTCTTGTCGAGCGCCACGTTGGCATCCTGTCTGTCCTTGAGCGACTGATAGATAAATGCCAGCAAGAAAGCGACCACAACCACCAGCACAGCACTGTAACCGATGATATAACCGTTGGAGTTTGTATTCAGTTTTTTCATTGTTCTTTCGTCTTGATGGATTAATGATTCATGCCACGCTTGCTGCGCATGGAGATATTACGCTGCACGACGCAGTAGTCGATAAGCGGAGCAAACATGTTCATCAGCAGGATGGCGAGCATCATACCCTCGGGATATCCAGGGTTCATCACTCTTACAACCACAGCCACGACACCGATGAGGAAGCCATAGACAAACTTTCCTGCCTCAGTACGTGCACTGGTGACAGGGTCGGTAGCCATGAAGACGGCGCCGAAGGCGAAACCACCCATGACGAGATGGGTATGCCACTCTACCACGCTGTTCTCGTCGATGGCGCCAAACAGGGCTGCTGTCAGGGCACCTCCGACGAAGACACTTGCCATGGTTTTCCAGCTGGCAATGCCGGTCCAGAGGAGTATGACGGCACCTATGGCGATGGCAATCACGCTGGTTTCACCGATACTTCCTGGTATCAGTCCTGCCACCATGTCCCATTCGCTGCAAGCGGGTGCTATCCCCTGTCCGAGTCCTGCCAGCGGTGTTGCCATGGTAAATCCGTCGGGCAGCTGATTGCCAAGTCCGAAGATGGTATCATTAGCCACCCATACCGAGTCGCCGCTCATCTTGGTAGGATAAGAGAAGAAGAGGAAGGCGCGTGCCAGAAGGGCGACGTTAAAGATATTCATACCCGTTCCGCCGAAAATCTCCTTACCGAAGATAACGGCAAAAGCCACAGCCAGCGCGATGGTCCACAGGGGACATCCGACGGGTACGATCATCGGAATGATGATACCCGAAACGAGGTAACCCTCCTGTATCTCCTCGCCTTTCCATTGCGCCCAGGCGAACTCAATGCCCAGTCCGACGACATAGCTCACGATAATCTTGGGCAACACCTGCAGGGCACCGTAGACAAAGACCTCCAGGAAGGAAGCCTGTCCGAGTGTACCGGCAGCGAGATAGTTCTGGTAACCCACATTATACATACCGAAGAGCAAGGCAGGCAAGAGAGCAATGACCACCATGCTCATGATGCGCTTGGAGTCGATGGCATCATGTATATTCGTGCCACAGTGCGAGGTGGTATGGGGCACATAGAGGAAGGTGTCCATACCATCGTACAGGCTCCTGAAGGCGTGCCATTTGCCGTCCTTCTCGAAGTGTGGCTTTATCTGATCAAGATAATTTCTTAAGAAACTCATAATAAGAATGTTTAATAATAAAGAATGGGTATGTCAAGAACTTAGCTGTTTTCTTTCCTCAGCATGTCGAGTCCGTTTCTGACGATGCGCTGCAGTTCCAGTTTAGAGCTGCATACAAACTCCGCCAGAGCGAAGTCTTCCGGAGCCACCTCGTATATACCCAACTGTTCCATCCTGTCTATATCGTTGGCGATGATTGCTTTCACCAGATATTCGGGGAAGATGTTCATGGGGAAGACTCTGTCGTACTCTCCACTCATAATCATATGTCTCTCACCGCCCTTGACACGTGCATCGAGGGCATATTCTCTTGCCTTTCCCATCAGCCACGAGAAATAGCTTCTGTTGGATGAGAACTGGTTGAAACGGGGCATAATCCATCCTGCCATCTCGTCCACGTCGTCACCCTCCGGAATCACGGTCACCTCTGAAGCGTGTGCTGCGAGGAATCCGTCCTTGGTGGTAGGCACTCCTGTCAAAACATTTCCATTGATGATACGCACATGACTGGTATGTTTCAGACTGTTGGCAAGCAATGTGGCCAACTCCTGTCCAACCTTCATGTCCACATAAGCGGGCTTGTTCACCTCACTGCCCACAAAAGCTACCGTACGTGTCAGGTCCACGCATCCCGTATTCATGAGACGTCCGATGAAGATGACCGCCGTGGGTTCAACGGTCCATACAACCTCGCCCTTGTTGACGGGATTGAGATGGTTCACCTGTACGCCTACATTGCCTGCAGGACAAGGTCCGTCAAAGACCGTCACCTCGACATCCTCAGCCTCCAGCAATGCCTTGGCTGTCTGTCTGGCACCCACTCCCAGATACACCTTTGCCATGCGTGAAAGTGCTGTCAGACCTGTCTGCCAATCCTGTTCCTGTCCCTTCAGCTCATACTCGAAGTCCGCAGCCAGAGGCTTGTCTCTGAGTGCAGAAACAAAAATCGCCTTGGGTTTGTCTTCCGGATTTGCCACTACGTCGTAGGGCAGCTGGTTGATGAAGCCAAAAAGACCAGCCTTGAGCAAGTGGTCCAACACCTGACTGCCTTGCATCTGCTTGGGGTCTTTCTTTCCGTGATTGACGGACTGCTGTTCTGCTGCAGCCTCCACTTGAACACTCATCACCTTTCTGCGTTCTCCTCTCACCACAGCTTTTACTGTTCCTGAGACGGGAGAAACGAATTGAATTTCGGGGTGTTTCTTGTCTACAAAAAGCGCCTGTCCCGCATCAACCTGTTCGCCTTCCTTGACGACAACCTTTGGCACGATGCCGACGAAGCCGTCTGGTTGCAGCGCATAGAGTCCGGTAGGCTTCAGGCCTATCTTCTTCTGCTCTGCTTTTCCTTTCAGGTTGATGTCCAAGCCTTTTCGCAATCTAATGACATTTACCATAAAAAAAATCTCTATAATGGTGGGGTATGAGATCCCACCGATAGTTTAACAAAAACATTGAATAGTTGTGCCTGCAAAGATAATAAATATATCAGAATTTAACGAATATTTCGGGCAGAACTTCAAGCACATAGATTTTTTTTATTCCATTCGTCATCTTTTTGACATGTCAAGGATGCAATACAGCCCCCGAAACGCCTTTTCTGAGCAGTTCTTGTCTCAGGAGCTTGGCTTCCTTCTTTCTCTTCATCCTTACCAACAGGTTCCATTTGGATAGCTGATAGTCCAGTTCGTCGGGTCTGAGTCTGATGGCTTCGTCCCAGTCGTAGAGGGCCGGCTCAAACTGTTTCATGTCTGTTTCCATGACCGCTCTTGCCACATAGGCAGACGCGCTGTCGGGATAATGTTCCACGAGTCTGTTCAGATGGTCTATTGCTTCCGTCTGTTTCTTCATGAGCTGACAGAGCCTCGCCAGACAGAGTCGGGCTTCAAAATGTTCGGGAACTTTTTTCAGCAGTTCCGTATAGTCGTTGTATGCCATGTCGTAGCGTCGGATGTTCTTGTTGGCATACGCACGATAGAAGAGAGCCGCCAGATTGTTCGGCTCATGTTCCAGCACCAGTCTGTACTCGTCGATGGCATAGTTCCACTGCTGTAGCTGCAGGTTGACGGCAGCTTTTCTCAGATGGAGGTCTGTCGAATAGGGAGTCTTGTCTATCTGCCTTTTCAGCACTTCCAGCGAGTCTTTCCACTGTTGCTGTGTCTGAGCCTTACTCCTGAGCGCCGCCAAGGGTGTCAGGAGTAAGGCGATGATGATTATGCTTTTTTGATATAATCTGTTATCCATGCTCCCACTTCTTTCGTACCGTACTGCTTGCCTCCTTCTACCTGAATCTCAGGAGTACGCACATTGGCATCGAGCGAAGCGTCCACTGCCTTGCGTATCAGTGCACCTTCCTCCTTCAGGTCAAAATATTCCAGCATCATGGCAACGGAGAGGATCTGCGCCAAGGGGTTGGCGATATTCTTGCCCTTTGCCTGAGGCCAGGAGCCATGTACGGGCTCAAAGACGGGCGTGCTCTCGCCGGTGGATGCCGAAGGCAGCAGTCCCATGGAACCGGAGATACAGCTTCCCTCGTCGGTGAGGATGTCTCCAAAGGTATTCTCTGTCACCATGACATCGAAGAAGGTGGGCTCTGCTATCATGCGCATGGAGGCATTGTCAACGAACATATAGTCGACGTTCACATCGGGATACTGAGGTTCCATCTCCTTGGCAATCTGTCTCCACAGACGACTGGATGCCAGCACGTTGGCTTTGTCAACGACGGTCAGGTGGCGGTTTCTCTTGCGTGCATATTCGAATCCTACCTTCAGGATGCGTTCCACTTCGGGACGTGTATAATAATTGGTGTCATAAGCCTTGTCGTTGTCCTGGTATTTCTCGCCAAAATACATGCCACCCGTCAGCTCTCGTATGCAGATAAAATCGGCACCTTCCACGAGTTCGGGTCTGAGGGGCGACTTGTGAACGAGACATTTGAAGGTCTGGACAGGTCGGATGTTGGCAAAGAGTCCCAGCTTCTTTCTCATGGCGAGCAAACCCTGTTCGGGTCTCACCTTGGCTGTGGGGTCATTGTCGAACTTGGGGTCACCCACGGCAGCAAAGAGCACGGCATCAGCCTCCTTGCATATCTGGTAGGTCTCCTCAGGGAAGGGGTCTCCCACCTCGTCAATAGCATGTGCGCCACAAAGTGCTTCCTTGTATTCCACCTCATGACCGAATTTTTCGGCAATGGCATCCATCACTGCCACGCCTTGTTCCATGATTTCGGGGCCGATACCATCGCCCGCGAGCACTGCAATTTTCAGTTTCATATTTTTATATTCAGTTCTAATGTATTGATATATCGTTTCTATTCAACTATCTGAAGACTAATAATTTAAGAGTCATTCTTAAACTGCTCCTTTAATTTTCTTATACTTCTCCTTCACTAATCTTCAATATGGTCTTCAGCCATCTTAGACTTCTCCTTCAATGATGTTCAGCATTTTGAAAGTAGCCTTGATGGCAGCCTCCGTCTGGTCGGCATCCAGTCCTCTGGTCTTGAAAATCCGTTCACCGTTCTGCCATGTGATGACGGTCTGAACGAGGGCGTCGGTGCGTCCTCCGGGAGGTATCGTCACCGCATAGTTTGCCAGAATAGGAAAGGTGCGGTTGAGATTCTGCTTGTATATCTTGCGCAAAGCCTTGACAAAAGCGTCATACTGACCGTCACCCGAGCTCTGGGTTTCAAACTGCTGTCCGTTGATGTCTACCTTTACGCAGGCGATAGGCTTGAGTCCGTAAGCCGATGTCACCATATAGCTGACGAGCTTGACCTTTTCTTCCGGCGCAGAGTGTTTCAGCACATCGCTGACGATGAAGGGCAGGTCTTCCTGAGTCACTATCTCCTTGCGGTCGCCCAGTTCGGTGATACGTTTGGTCACCTTCTGCGTCTGTTCGGGGGTCAGCTCCAGTCCCAGTTCCTCCAGGTTGCGGGCAATGTTCGCCTTTCCACTGGTCTTACCGAGCGCATATTCCCTTTTTCTGCCGAATCTTTCGGGCACCAGTTCGTTGCAGTAAAGGTTGTTCTTCGAGTCGCCATCAGCGTGAACGCCAGCCACTTGTGTAAAGACATTGTCTCCGATGATAGGCTGGTTGGGTGCCACTGCGATGCCCGAATATCCCTCCACCAGTCTGCTGATATCGTTGAGACGGTCTTCGTGGATACTGGTCTTGGCGTGGAACTGGTCCTTCAGAATCACCTGTACACTCGACAGGGGAGCATTGCCGCATCTCTCCCCCAGCCCATTGACAGTGACATGCAGTCCCTTGGCTCCGCTGAGCACGGCAGCGAGGGAGTTGCTCACCGCCAAGTCGTAGTCGTTATGCGCATGGAAGTCGAAGTGCATGTCAGGATAGCGTTTCATCATCTTCCTGAAATATTCGATGGCCTGCAGGGGATTGAGAATGCCGAGGGTGTCGGGCAGCATGAACCGTCGTATGCCGGAGTCCTTGAGCGCGTCGAGCAGCTGGTAGACATATTCCGGAGAATTCTTCATGCCACTGCTCCAGTCCTCCAGATAGAGGTTCACGGTCATCCCCTTTCGGGCGGCATAGTCGAGCGACTTTCTGATGTCGTCGATATGTTCTTCGGGTGTCTTGTGCAGCTGTCCCCTGCAATGTTTGAGCGACCCTTTCGACAAGAGGTTGATGACCTTTCCTCCGCAGTCGCTGATCCAGTCGACAGACAGCTTGCCATCCACGAAGCCCAGCACTTCCACCTTTTCCAGCATCCCTATTCTCTGGGCATACCGGCAAATCATCTTCACGGCATCCTTTTCTCCTTCCGAGACCCTTGCCGATGCCACCTCGATGCGGTCTACGTTCACATCCTTGAGCAGCATACGTGCAATCATCAGTTTCTCGTGAGGCAGGAAGGAGACTCCGCTGGTCTGTTCGCCATCCCTGAGTGTACAGTCCATGATTTCCACGAAGGGCTGTATTCTCCGGAAAGACTGGTTCATCTGTTCAGCTGTTCCCATGCTTCTATCTTGTCCTTGTTCTGCAGGAGGAAGTCGATATCGTCGAGACCGTTCATCAGACAGTGTTTCTTATATCCGTTGATTTCGAAATGTTCGCTCTTTCCCGTAGCCTTGTTGGTAACGGTCTGGTTGGGCAAATCCACCTCCACCTCCATCTTGGGATTGTCGCTGATACTCTGGAAGAGTTCGGCAAGAAAGGGTTCGCTTACCACGACGGGAAGCACGAAGTTGTTCAGTTCGTTGTTCTTGTGTATGTCAGCGAAGAAGCTGCTGATAACCACCCTGAATCCGTAGCCTGCGATGGCCCATGCCGCATGTTCTCGGCTGGACCCCGAGCCGAAGTTCTTTCCTGCTACGAGTATACATCCGCCGTATGTGGGGTCATTCAGTACAAAGTCTTTCTTGGGTGTACCGTCCTTATGATACCTCCAGTCGCGAAAGAGGTTCTCTCCAAACCCTTTCTTGTCAGTAGCCTTGAGAAAACGGGCTGGAATAATCTGGTCTGTGTCCACATTCTCCAAGGGCAAGGGTACACAGGTGCTGGTTATGATATTGAATTTCTGTTTCATGTTCTGTTTGTTTATTTGTTTACGGTGGTGATTGACAGAGCCCACTTTTTGTTCCGCATGTATTCAACCTGATGCGTCAGACAGTCTTGTCGCTGCGCTCGTATGCAAAGATCAAGGTGGGGTGCCCTCATTAAATGCCGTCGCCCATCCATTCTCTTGGGTCAGTAATTTTTCCCGTCACGGCAGCGGCAGCAGCCACGAGAGGCGAAGCGAGGATGGTTCTTGCTCCGGGTCCCTGACGTCCCTCGAAGTTTCTGTTGCTGGTAGAAACGGAATACTTGCCGGCAGGAATCTTATCGTCGTTCATGGCAAGACAGGCGGAACATCCTGGCTGACGGATGGCAAATCCCGCTTCTTCGAGCACCTTGTCGATGCCTTCCTCGCGTATCTGCTTGTCTACAGCCCACGACCCAGGTACGAGCCATGCCACGACATGGTCGGCCTTCTTCTTGCCCTTGACCACCGAGGCAAAAGCTCTGAAGTCCTCGATACGTCCGTTGGTACATGCTCCGAGGAAGACGTAGTCGATGGCATGTCCCAGCAGTTTTTCTCCTGGCTGGAAGCCCATATAGTCGAGCGACTTGAGGAAGGATGCCTTTCCCGCCTCGTCGATGGTGTCGAGGGCTGGTATAGCCTCCGTGATTCCGATGCCCATTCCGGGGTTGGTTCCGTATGTCAGACGGGGTTCGATGTCTGCGCCGTCGAAGTGGAGTTCACGGTCAAAGACGGCATCCTCGCCGCTCTTCAGCGTCTTCCAGTAGGCTACAGCCTTGTCCCACTCCTCTCCCTTGGGTGCATATTCACGTCCCTTGAGATATTCAAAGGTCTTCTCGTCGGGTGCCACGAAACCGCCTCTTGCTCCCATCTCTATCGAGAGGTTACAGAGGGTGAGTCGTCCTTCCATCGAAAGGTTCTTCACCACGTCGCCCGCATATTCGATAAAATAGCCCGTACCTCCGGAGGTGGTCAGCTGTGCCATCAGATAGAGGGCAACGTCCTTGGCGGTGACGCCCTTTCCCAACTGTCCGTTGATGTTGATACGCATCGACTTGGGTTTCTGCTGCAGGATACACTGTGATGCCATCACCATCTCCACCTCACTGGTTCCGATACCGAAAGCCACAGCCCCCACCGCTCCGTGGGTCGAGGTATGCGAGTCACCGCAGACGATGGTCATGCCAGGCAGCGAGAGGCCCTTTTCGGGCCCTACCACGTGGATGATACCGTTGTCCTTCGACATCATGCCATAGTGGGTCAGTCCGAACTCGGCTGCATTCTTCGCCAGCGTGTCCACCTGCTTTTTAGATACGGGGTCTTCGATAGGTTTGTCCTGGTCGTGTGTCGGCGTATTGTGGTCGGGCATACAGAAAATCTGCTGCGGTCTCAGACACTTCAGCCCCCGGCTTCTCATGCCGTCAAAAGCCTGCGGCGAGGTTACCTCATGGCAGTAGAGCCTGTCGATATACAACTGTGTGGGACCGTCAGTAACCATCTGCACCACGTGTTTGTCCCAGATTTTGTCAAATAACGTATTCATATCTTGGTTATCGTTCAGTTAATGTTATGGTTTTTACTGTTTGAATTTGTTGATACAGTCGATATATGCCTCAACAGAAGCGGTCACGATGTCGGTATTGGCACCGAAACCGTAGTAGATGTTTCCGTTGTATTCTACCTGCATGTGTACCTTACCCACATCGTCGGAGCCTTTGCTGATGGCCTGGATGGTAAACTCCTTGAGGGTCATCTGCTTCTGTATAATCTTCTTCAGAGCCTTGATGGCAGCGTCTACGGGACCGTTGCCCGACGATGCCTCTTCGAACTTCTGTCCGCTGATATCCAGTCCGATGCTTGCCACACTCTTGACGCCCATGCCGGTAGTCACCTGCAGGAAGTCCAGCTTGACGGCTCTCGACTCTGCGGTGTCAGCGCCGGCGAGCATCAGGATGTCGTCGTCGTTGACCTCCTTCTTCTGGTCTGCCAGCTTCAGGAACTTCTGATAGAGGCTGTCCAGCTTGTCCTCATCGTCCACGCCTACGCCCAGCACACTCAGCCTGTACTTCAAGGCAGCCCTGCCAGAACGTGCGGTGAGCACGATGGAGTTGTCATCGAGTCCCACATCCTTGGGGTCGATAATCTCGTAGGTCTGCACATTCTTCAAAACGCCGTCCTGATGGATGCCGCTGGAATGGGCAAAGGCGTTTCTGCCCACGATGGCCTTGTTGGGCTGTACCGGCATGTTCATCAGACTGCTGACGAGTCTGCTGGTAGGATATATCTTGTTGGTATTGATGTTGGTATCGATGTCTAAGTGTCTGTGACACTTGAGTATCATGGCTATCTCTTCCAGCGACGTATTGCCGGCACGTTCGCCGATACCGTTGATGGTCACCTCCACCTGTCGTGCGCCGTTGATCACGCCACTCAGGGTGTTGGCAGTAGCCATACCCAGGTCGTTATGGCAGTGGGTAGAGATGATAGCCTTGTCGATGCCGTCGACATGCTCCATCAGGTACTTGATCTTGGCACCGTATTCGGAGGGCAGACAATAGCCTGTAGTGTCGGGGATGTTCACCACGGTGGCACCTGCCTTGATGACGGCCTCCACCACGCGTGCCAGATACTCGTTGTCGGTACGTCCTG
>CAMAHD010000016.1 GCA_945834405.1 uncultured Prevotella sp.
ATGATAGACTCAGTACGCATACTTGGCATACACCAGTACTTTTACTATTATTACACCAGTACTCCTGCGGAGATTACACCAGTACTCCCGCAGGAGTACCGTGGTACTCAGAGCTGAGTACTGGAGTACTCCCGCGGGAGTACTGCTGCATGCTCAGCCATCGTTGAAGTTTCATGTCAGAACTCCTGTAGAATTAAAGCGAAAGTTGAGTCAAGTATATTAAGTTGCACATCCTTATGGGTTGTAATTATGCATGACATTGGCAGGAGCTCTGTTTTGGCGGAGCTCCTCTGCCATGAAATCCATGTAAGGAGCTGCATGATGGAAAAACTGACAGTAGCCTTGGCAGAGATAGTTCATACCGGGCATTCCATATTTGTCGCGAACGAAACGGTTTTTAGGACACTCTCCATGACAGGCAAAAAGGTATGGACATTCCTGACACTGGCGTGGCAGTTGACGGCTTTTCAGTTGGGCAAAGTGATGCTGTTGGGGGGAATACATCATCTCGGTGATGCTCTGCTCGTGAAGATTTCCCAAACGATATTCGGGAAAGACGAAATGGTCGCAGGAATAGACATCGCCATTGAACTCCATGACTCCGGCATGACCGCAGTCTTTGCCCAGTATACAGACTCCCGGCGCTTCGCCTACCCAGTTCGCTAAGGTGGCATCGAAAAGCTGGATGAAGTATTCGCCTACATCCTGATGAACCCAATCTTCGAAAAGGGTACAGAGGAAGTCGCCCCACTGTCGGGGAGTGACTGAATAGTCCGTCAGAGTGCCTCCCTCCTGAGTGCCAGGGGCAAGACACAGTCCGTCATTTCTCTTCACTTGGCGTTCTACAATGGGAGAGAACTGAATATAACGACAACCTATTTCTTTGAAAAAATGATAGAAGGGGAGGGGATGGTCTGCATTATAGTTGTTGATGACAGCCATCGCGTTCCATTCAACACCATAATGATTGAGCAGTTCGATACCTTTCATGACCTGATGGAAGGTGGGCTGACCTGTAACCGTGAGGCGGTAGCGGTCATGAAACTCCTGCGGACCGTCGATGCTGACACCCACGAGGAAGTGGTTGTCCTTCCAGAACTGACACCATTCGGCTGTGATGAGCGTTCCATTGGTCTGTATGCAGTTGTCTATATGTCTGCCACGGGCATAGATGCGCTGCCATTTCAGGGCTTTCTCATAGAAAGAGATGGAGCGCAACAGTGTCTCTCCACCGTGCCAGGTGAAGAGAACATAGGGTGAGGTTTGAGCCTCGATGTACTCGCAGATGAATTTTTCGAGCAGTTGGTCGGACATGAACGGCTTGGGACTGTCGGCATACAGTTTCTCTTTTTCTAAATAGTAACAGTACTTGCAGCGGAGATTGCAGAACGGTCCGGCAGGCTTCAGCATGACGTACATCGGACGGGCAAAAGGGTGGATGATTTCCATGATGATAGGATGAAAGAATGAAAATTACCCCTCGATTCACATCGAGGGGTAATAACAACACAAACACAAAATAAACACAGTCGATATAACGGCTGGTTTTTATTCTTGTCCAGTGTTACTGGATATGCTCTTCACGAAGCTTCTTCTGCCAGTTCCATGCGGAACGCAGCGTGTCGTCGAGATTGGTCTCGGCATGCCAGCCCAGTACCTCGTTGGCTTTCTTGGGGTCTGCCCATACTTTTTCGATGTCGCCTGCACGGCGGGGAGCGTAAGCCCAGTTAAGTTTCACGCCGGTGGCACGTTCAAAGGCATCTACTATCTCCTTGGTGCTGACACCACGACCGGTACCGATGTTGAATACCTCCAGTGCTTCGTTGTCGGTGTCCAGCACACGTTCCATAGCCTTGACATGTGCCTTTGCCAAATCGACAACATAGATATAGTCGCGGATGCAGGTGCCATCGGGAGTATCATAGTCATTGCCAAAAATCTTCAACTGCTCACGAATACCCATGGCTGTCTGGGTAACGTAAGGAATGAGGTTCATAGGTACACCGTTAGGCATCTCGCCGATGATAGCAGTGGGGTGAGAGCCAATAGGATTGAAGTAACGAAGCAGGATGGCCTTGATAGGTGCACCACTGGCGATGGTGTCGCGGATAATCTCCTCGTTCACCTGCTTGGTGTTGCCGTAAGGACTCTCTGCTGGCTTGATAGGTGCACTCTCGCTGACAGGGAGATTCTCGGGGTCGGGCTGACCATAAACGGTACAGCTGCTGGAGAAGATGATTCCCTTTACATCATATTTGGGCATCAGCTCCAACAGGTTGATGAGGCTTACGAAGTTGTTGCGATAGTAGAGCAATGGCTTCTCAACACTCTCACCTACAGCCTTGCTGGCTGCAAAGTGGATGATACCCGATATGTCAGGATATTTGGCAAAGACAGCCTCCAATGCCTCCTTGTCGCAGCAGTCTACCTGCTCGAAAGCGGGACGGATGCCGGTAATCTTCTCAATGCCGTCAACAACATTGGCCTGAGAGTTGGACAGATTGTCGACGATGACTACTTTGTAGCCTGCATTCTGCAGTTCAACGGTGGTGTGACTGCCGATGAAGCCCGTTCCACCTGTTACTAAAATCGTTTGTTTCATAGTGTAGTGTAATGTATTAAAAGTTGATAATATACGAATGATTGACTATTCCAAGCCAAAGAGGGGTTTCAAACCTCCGTCAACACCTGAGAAGCCCATGAAGGCTAAACTCAGCAGACCTGCCACCACCAGTACGATGGCTGTGCCACGCATGCCTTTGGGCACATTGACCAACTCCAACTGTTCGCGCAGTCCGGCGAAGACGATGAGAGAGAGTCCAAAACCAATGGCAGAAGAGAAGGCATATACCACGCTTTCCAACAAGCTGTAGTCTTTCTGTATCACCAGAATGGCGACACCCAGAACAGCACAGTTCGTCGTTATCAGCGGAAGGAAGATACCCAGTGCCTGATAAAGGGCGGGAGAAACCTTCTTCATCACTATCTCTACCATCTGTACCAAAGCGGCGATGACCAGAATGAAGGCGATGGTCTGCAGGTACTGAAGACCGAAGGCATCCAGCACGAACTTCTGCAACAGATAGGTGACAATGGTGGCGAGTGTCAGCACAAAGGCTACTGCAGCACTCATGCCCAGGGCGGTATCTACTTTCTTGGAAACTCCCAGGAAGGGACAGATACCCAGGAACTGTGACAATACGATGTTATTGACAAAGATTGCCGATATGAATATAAGTAGGTATTCCATAATTATGCTTTCTTGAATTGATTAACAATGGCGATGAGGAATCCCAGCGAAATGAAAGCGCCCGGAGGAAGGATGAACAGGAGTATGTTGTACTGTTCAGGAAGGAGGGCAAAGCCGAATATGCTGCCTGCTCCCAACACCTCACGAACGGCTCCCAGCAAGGTGAGACCCAAGGTGAAACCCAAACCGATGCCGACACCGTCGCAAAGACTTCCCAAAGGACCGTTCTTGCAGGCAAAGGCTTCGGCACGACCTAAGATGATACAGTTGACCACAATCAGAGGGATGAAGATACCCAACGACTTGTTGATGTCGGGAAGGTAAGCCTTCAGACTCATCTGAAGCAGGGTTACAAACGAGGCTATCACCACCACGAAGACGGGGATGCGAACCTTGTCGGGGGTGAGGTTCTTAATGAGCGACACCACAATATTGGAACAGATGAGTACGAACATCGTAGCCAGACCCATGGACATGCCGTTGGTGGCTGAGGTGGTAGTGGCAAGTGTCGGACACATTCCCAACAGGAGAACGAAGGTGGGGTTCTCCTTGATGATTCCGTTCTTAATGATATTCAGATAATTCATGATTTCTTGTTTTTTGCGGTTGCATTAATCGGGATTCTGATGACCGTGTTTTTTCTTGCCTTGCTGAACAGTGGCTCCGCTGCAGCCATCGGCTGATGCATGCTGCTGGTCGTAGGCTGCATAGGCATTGTTGACGGCCTTCAGGAAGGCACGTGAGGTAATGGTAGAGGCTGTAATGGCATCAACATCGCCACCATCCTTGTTGACAGAGAGACGACCGGCTGACTTCATGTCGCGACCGATGATGCTTCCCTTGCCATCTTTCTGGAACCAGCGGTCTGCCTTGGCACCCAAGCCCGGTGTCTCTGCGTGCTGAAGCAGGGTGTAGCCTAACACCTTGCCGTTGGCATCAAAGCCTACCAGCACTTTCAGTTCACCGCCAAAGCCCATGCTCGTACTCTCGATGGCTGCGCCAACAAACTTGCCTTGCGCATCGTTGACCTTGTGGATGATGAAAGTACTTTCCTTGCCGTCAGTCTGCTGCACTACGGTATCGTTGGCTGATACTGTCAGCGTTGACAGACCCATCACACTCTTGATACCATTTGCCAGCGCCAGCTCGTCCTGTTGCTGAATAGGACCTGAAGTAACCTGGTTTACCCAGGCAAGCAGTCCGCCTGTGATGATGGCCACAGCTACCAGCACGACCACCATATTGATGAGTGATGATTCTAACTTTTTCATTTCTTGACTACCTCCCCGAATCGTTTGGGTTTAAAATAGGTGTTGATAAGTGGTGTGAAGGCATTCATGATAAGAATGGCAAATGACATGCCTTCGGGATAAGCTCCCCAGTTGCGGATAACTACCGTGAGGACACCGATGCCGATACCATAGACTATCTGGCCGCGTCCGCACATGGGCGAGGTGACATAGTCGGTTGCCATGAAGCAGGCACCCAGCATCAGACCACCGGAGAAGAGCACGCTCAGGGGGTCGGCATAGACGGGAGAGGCAACATGGCACAACAGGCTGAGCACAGCTACCGTGAGCAGGATGCTGACGGGTATATGCCAGGTGATAATCTTCTTCCACAACATATAGGCCAAGCCTATCAGCAGGGCGAGGGCACAGACTTCACCGATGGTACCAGCACCATCGTTGGTGCTTCCAAGAAGCAAGTGCCAGCCGTCAGGAAGTTGCTGTAATACAGAGGCATCATGACTCTTGATAGCCCATTTCATCAATGCCAAGGGGGTGGCTCCTGTCTCCGCATCGAGATAGCTGGACAGCTGACCGGCGATAGGCCATGAGGTCATTTGCGCGGGGAAGCTGACCAACAGGAAACAACGGCCCACGAGGGCGGGGTTGAACAGGTTGCTGCCCAAACCGCCAAAGGTCATCTTGCCGACACCGATGGCTACAAGGGCACCGATGATGATAATCCAGATGGGGAGGTTAGAGGGCAGGTTAAATCCCAGCAACAGACCCGTGAGGATGGCAGAACCATCGAGGATGGTGTTGCGAGGATTCTTCAAAAGGTATTTATTGATGACCCACTCGAAAAGGACGCAGGCCAACACGCTGGTGGCGCACACGATGGCTGAGCCTAAACCGAAGAAGTAGAAAGAGGCGAGAAGGGCTGGTACAAGAGCCACGATGACGCCATACATATTACGCTCTACACTGTCGGTTCCATGTGCGTGCGGCGATAGTGATACAATGAATTTTCCCATGATCTTGTTTATTTCTTTGCGTTTCTTGCTCTAATGATGCCCATCACGGTAGACTTACCCAAGCGGATGTTGTCGAGGATGGGACGATGTGAAGGACAGGTGAACTGGCAGCTGCCGCACTCGATACAGGAGGTGACATCCTCTTGCTCTACCCGTTCCCAGAGGTGACGGGAGGAGAGGGTGGCAAGCAGATAAGGCTCCAGACCCATTGGACATACGTTGACGCACTTGCCGCAACGGATGCAGGGGTCGGGCTCTTTACGGACAGCCTCGCTGCCGCTGATAAGGGTGACGCTGTTGGTTCCTTTGCAGACAGGTACTTCTGCTGTGGTGAGCGACTTGCCCATCATCGGACCGCCTGCCAGTAGCTTGTGGTCGCCTTCAGGGATGCCGCCACAGAGATCCAACAAGTCCTTCATAGGAGTGCCCATGCGTACCAGATAGTTGCCGGGATGGGCAAGCTCCTTTCCCGTCACGGTAGTATAGCGTTCAAAGAGAGGCTTATGCTTCATGACAGCCTGATAAACGGCAAAGGCAGTACCTACATTCTGAACGATGGCACCCACATTGACAGGGATAGCAGGGGGAGCTGGCACTTGACGGCGGATAACGGCGTCTACCAGCTGCTTCTCACCACCCTGGGGGTAGCGCTGCTTGAGGGGTACGACCTCGATGCGAGAGTCATTGGCTGTTTTTTCGGTGAGCAGACGGATAGCTTCGGGCTTGTTGGTCTCGATACCGATATAACCACGGTCCACCTTGGATGCCTTCATCAGCAGGTCCAGACCTACCAATATTTCATCTGCATGTTCCATCATCAGACGATAGTCGGCAGTGATATAAGGCTCACATTCAACGGCATTGATGATGACACACTCTGCCTTGGCTGTAGGTGGAGGACAAAGCTTGATGAAGGTGGGGAAACCGGCACCTCCCATACCTGTGACACCTGCCACCTTGATGCGCTCCACGATTTCTTCGGGGGTGAGCTCTGGATGGTCGGCAAGGGTCTCTAATTTGTCGCTGCGGTCGATGGTGGGTTCCCATTCGTCACCTTCCACATTGACGATGATGACGGGCTGACGATAGCCAGTGGCATCGACGGCAGTGTCTATCTTGAACACGGTGCCCGACACAGATGAATAGACAGGGGCTGACACAAAACCGCCAGCCTCGGCAAGCATCGTTCCAACCTTCACCTTGTCTCCTTTTGCCACGACGGGCTTGGCTGGAGCACCGATGTGCTGGGAGAGGGGGAAGATGGCCTGCTTGGGGAGGGGAGCCACTTGGGTGGGAACCTCGTGGGTCAGCTTGTTCTCTTCGGGGTGAATACCTCCGATTCGGAATGTTCTTATTTTCATGATGTTTGTTCCTTTCTTATTCTTCAACGGTCACATTTTTGGGAGCGGGAAAGTTGACTGCCACGATGGCATGAGTAGGACATACTTTCTCGCATTTGCGGCAAAGACGGCACTTCTCTGGGTCAATGTAGGAGAGGTTGTTTGAAACGCTGATAGCGCCGAAGGGGCACTCCTTCTCGCACTTGCCGCAACCGATGCAGGACACCTTGCAAGCCTTCATCGAAACGGCACCCTTGTCGCGATTAGAACAGCATACATACACTCGGCGGTTCTTGACACCTTTCTTGCGCAACTCGATGATGTGGCGAGGACAAGCCTTGACACAGGCTCCGCAGGAGGTGCATTTGTCTTCGTCAACCTCGGCTATGCCTGTCTCGGGATTGATGCTGATGGCACCAAACTGACAGGCCTGGACACAATCGCCACAGCCCAGACAGCCGTAGCCACACGCCGT
Source organism: uncultured Prevotella sp. (assembly GCA_945834405.1). Classification (GTDB taxonomy): domain Bacteria; phylum Bacteroidota; class Bacteroidia; order Bacteroidales; family Bacteroidaceae; genus Prevotella. Next base: position 7,329 of record CAMAHD010000016.1, read on the forward strand.
TTCACCGGCACCGCAGGCGTGCATGGCGCTGCAGGTGCGCAGACCGGAATAGACAGCCACACGGGGACGGTTGGCACAGGTTCCGTTGCAGCGAACGACAGCAACCTTTGGCTCGCTGTTTGCCATCGCCATGCCCAGCAGGTCAGCCACTTGACCCATCACGGCAGAACCGCCTACGGGACAGCCTAATCCCTCTAACGAACCTTTGTCGGCTGCCTTGACAATGGCATCGGCAAGACCGCTACAACCGGGGAATCCGCAACCACCACAATTGGCTTGTGGAAGCAATGCTGCCACCTGTCCGATTCTCGGATCTTCCTTCACAGCAAACTTCTTGGAGCATACAAAAAGCACCAGGGCTGCTACCAGTCCGATGCCTCCAAGTACCATCACTGCGACTAAAATAAAGCTCATAATAATTTGGTTTGTATTAGTTAATTGTTTTTGATGTTTTTTCAATGGAAAAGGTTATCCTGCGTTGAAACAGGTTGCGACAAAGGAACAGAATCAGGTAATAGGGAAGCAGAGACAGCAAAGCGCCAAGGGCTGACTGCAGTTCGCTTCCTCCGCTCAGACGGATGGCGAAAAGCACGGAAACGAGCAAAATAAAAGGGGCTCCAAAGCTCCATAACAGTGCCTGACCTACCATTGCACTGGTGGCAGACACCTGAACATGCTCGCCAACCTGCCAGTCTGAACACGATGAACCAGAGGCATAGACATCCACCATCTTTTCCTTGCTCTCAGAGGCATGGCAATGACCCGACACCTTGCAGGATGCACAGGCTGAGGTCTGCAGGATGCGCACGCGGATATGCCTCCCGTTCATAGATTCGATGATGCCAGAGTGTTTTATTTTGCCGTTCATGTTATTCATTGATAAAAAAGGTAGGTTCCTTTGTCACCTTTTACATGGCAAAGGTACTATTATCTTCTGAATTGGACAAATAAATGTGATGATTATTTTGAAAAATAATCGTAATCGTTTGCGAGTGTTCAATTCTTTTTATACTTTTGTAAATGAATTGAAGATGCCGATGGGGAAAGGGTCTTCTCAACCCCATCCTTAAAACGCAAGGACTATGAAAGTAACAGAACAGACCATCCAGCAAGTGGAAAGGGCTATCGGCAAGGTTGCCGACAAATTTCCCAGTAACATCGAGGCAACCATTCTCACTGATATTCACCTGCGCGTGAATCAGGAGACCGGAGAACTGACGGCGTTTGACGACGATGACCGGGAGATAACGCGCTCGGTGATTGAACAGTGGATCAACAACATGGATGACGACTTCTTCGATGATGTTGCCAAGGTCATCAGGAAATGTATTGAAAACAAAAAGGAGGCGGTGGAGAAGATGTCGCTCTTGCAGCCCTATGCCTTTGTGCTCGAAGACGAGGACAAGGAGCCGATGGCAGAGTTGTATTTGGTGGATAATGACACCGTGATTATCGACCCTGACATGATGCAGGACCTGAATGAAGATCTTGACGCCTTTCTCGAAAAACTGCTGAAAGAATGAGCCGTCAGCTTATTACTGACGGACTCTTATTTTTTCAGCCTTGCTCTCGTTCTGCATCCGGTCGAGAGCGGTGATGTAGTAGGTGCCCATACGCTCTACCAGAGACGCTGGTAAGGTGTAGTAGGGTTTCGTGGTAATGGCAACTATCTTGCTGGCATCGGAGAGGTTGTGTTTCTTCTCGTCGGGGGCAAAACGGTATACCACGTAGCGTGTTGCCTCGTCTTTCCACCCCTTGCCTTTGGGGGCAGTCCAGAAAAGAACCTGTTCATGGTCCATCTCCAATACTTTTACTTTCTTGACTTTCTTGGGAGCCTTGCCGTCGATGAAGGGCATGCGAGGCTGTAGGGCGGGGTAACGCCAATAACGGTTGCGGAGCATCGTGCCGTAGTTTCCAACATTGTCGACGGCAGCCTTGGCATACCATAACACAGCTCCCTGAACATTCTTCATCTCTTGGCGGAGGGCAAACTTGGCAGGCATCTGATGGCTGTTGGCGTTGTCCAAGTCTGCATGTTTCACGCTGCGTTCCACGTCCTCGCCGATGTAGAGGGGACGCTTGCCGGCATGGCGGTCCCACCATTTCAGCAGGGTGGCATAGTCGGCTGTCGGATGTCCTATCTGCCAGTAAAGCTGTGGAACACAGTAGTCTACCCATCCGTTGTTGACCCAAAGGAGGACATCGGCATACAGGTCGTCGTAGTTTTGCAAGCCATTGGTATCACTTCCCCATTCGCAGTTCTTCTTGTTGCGGTAGATGCCGAATGGCGATACTCCGAACTTCACCCAAGGCTTGATAGAAGCGATGGTATCGTGGAGCTGTTGCATGAAAAGATTGACATTATAGCGTCTCCAGTCATGGCGGTCGCTGATACCGTTGCGGTAGAGCTGGTATTCGCGGTCGTCGTTGATGGTCTGTCCCGCAGCGGGATAGGGGTAGAAATAGTCGTCGATATGCAGACCATCCACATCGTAGCGGCGGATGATGTCGGCTGTGATGCGACAGATATACGCTCTGTTCTCTGGCATACCCGGATTGAGGATATACTGGCCGTCGTATGGGAAAACCCTTTCAGGATGGGTCTGCGAGATATGGGTTGACGAGAGCGCTGTCGTTCCCTTGGTCTTGGCACGGAAGGGATTGATCCAAGCGTGGAGCTCCATGCCACGTTCATGGCATTGCTCTATCATCCATGCGAGAGGGTCCCAATAAGGGTTGGGAGCTTTACCCTGGGTGCCTGTCAGAAAACGGCTCCAGGGTTCCAGGGTGCTGGCATAAAGGGCATCACATTCCGGACGAACCTGGAAGATGATGGCATTGACGCCGTCTTTCTGCAACTCATCCAACTGGTAGGACAGGGTTTCCTGCATCGTCTTGGTAGACATGCCTTGGAACTGACCGTTGACACATTGAATCCATGCACCGCGGAACTCGCGTTTAGACTGTGCAAACGAAACTGTTCCAAGCAGGGACAGCGCGGTGAGGACGCAGAAACGGAGAAGAATGGATTGACGAAGGATAGTCATGACAGATAAGGAAGTTTAATGGTTGTTGAGGAAAGTGTAGATGGTGTCAGTCCAGTCTTCACCATTCTTCGGACATAAGGTGTGAATGCCCAGTTCGCTGGCAGCCGCCACATTACGTGGACCATCATCGAGGAAAAGGGTCTCGTCGGGGTTGATATGTTCGGACATCAACACTTTTCTGAAGAATTTCTCATCGGGTTTCATCATGCCGCACTGATAGCTGAGGTAACAGGCATCGACAAAATGGTCGAGCGAGTGGCCGCAACCATCAAATTGAGGACTCATCGCCCAGTCCATCATAAAGGGATTGGTGTTGGAAACAAGGATGATACGATAGCCTTCGGCACGCAGTTTCAGCAGGGTGTCGAGATTGCGCTGTGGCACTTCGCTGCAGTAGCCGCGCCAGGCGTAGCCACATTCATCCAAGGAGAGCTCTCTGCCTACCATTTGGCTCAGGCTTTTCCGGAAAGTCTCGGTATCGATAGCTCCACGTTCCAGGTCGCCGAAGATTCCATCTTGGGTGTAGGCATCCAGTCGCTTGTCAGCATCATGAAGTCCCAGCTCCTGAAAACGGCGTATGGCTTGGTTTTGGTCGAGGGTGATAATCACTCCTCCCAAGTCGAATAGAATATTTTTTATCATGATATCAATAGTGTGAATATGCGGAATAGATATTAAAACAGCTTGAGTTTGTTCTGGCGTGCCTCTTCCAGTGAGCGCAGTTCAGGGTGTTCCAGGCTGTATTCCTGTCGGAGAGAGTCATACTTCTGTTCCAGCTCCTCCTCATACTGGGAACGCTCTGTTGCGTTGAGCAGTCGGGCTGCTGCCAGCACATTCTGGGATGCATCCTTCATCCACAACACCAAGCCTTGATAGACAGGAGCAATCTTGATGGCGACATGCAGTTCGCTGGTGGTAGCGCCACCTATCATAATAGGAATATGCAGCTGGGCTTTTTCCATTTCACGCGCCACGTGGACCATCTCCTCCAGGCTGGGAGTGATAAGACCGCTGAGTCCGATGATGTCTACTTGTTCGCTGATAGCCTTGCTGACGATTTGTTCGGCAGGAACCATGACCCCCATGTCGATGACCTCGTAGTTGTTACAAGAGAAGATGACCGATACGATATTCTTTCCGATGTCGTGTACGTCACCCTTCACGGTGGCGAGCAATACTTTGCCAGCCTTGGTACCGGAACCGCTCTGTTGCGCCTCGATGGAGGGCTGGAGGATGCCCACCGCCTGTTTCATGGTGCGGGCAGACTTGACCACCTGGGGGAGGAACATCTTTCCCTTGCCGAAGAGGTCGCCCACGGTGTTCATGCCGTCCATCAGCGGTCCTTCTATGATGTCTACGGCGCGTGGATAGACAGACAGCGCTTCGTGGAGGTCTTCTTCCAGAAAGTCGCCGATGCCTTTGACCAAGGCGTGGGCAATACGGGCAGCTACGGGTTCGGAACGCCATTGTTCCTTGACGGCAGGTGCGGGGGTATTGCTCTCTTTCTGCGCCTTGAGTGCGTCCTGCTCTGCCTTCAGCCGTGAAGCTAACTCGACAAGATGTTCCGAGGCTCCGGAGTGGCGGTTGAGTATCACGTCCTCGATCACCTTCAGCTGTTCGGCAGGTATATCGTTATAAGTTACTTTCACATTGGGATTGACGATGCCGAAATCCATGCCTTGTTCGATGGCGTAGTAGAGGAAGACGGCATGCATGGCTTCGCGGATATAGTTGTTGCCGCGGAAGGAGAAGGAGAGGTTGCTGACACCGCCGCTGACGTGTGCTCCAGGCAGATGGCTGCGTATCCAGCCGGTGGCACGGATGAAGTCGAGGGCATAGCTGTCATGTTCCTCCATACCCGTGGCAACAGCCAGTACGTTAGGGTCTATGATGATGTCGTAGGGGTTCATGCCCAGACGCGTAGTGAGCAGACGGTAGGCACGCTCAGCGATTGCAATACGTCGCTCATAGGTTGTAGCTTGACCTTCCTCGTCGAAACACATCACGACGACGGCTGCTCCGTGGCGCATCACGGTACGTGCATGGCTCAAGAAGCGTTCTTCACCTTCTTTCAGCGAGATGGAGTTGACGATACACTTGCCTTGACAGCATTTGAGGGCAGCTTCAACCACCTGCCAGTCAGAGGAGTCGATCATCACGGGAACGCGGGCAATGTCTGGTTCGGCTGCCACCAAGTTCAAGAAGGTAACCATCTCTTGACGGGCATCCAGCAGTCCGTCGTCCATATTAACGTCAATCACCTGTGCACCGTCAGCCACCTGTCGGCGGGCGATGCTCAGAGCCTCGCTGTAATTCTTTTCCTGTATGAGGCGCAGGAACTTGCGCGAGCCTGCTACATTACAGCGTTCTCCTACATTGACAAACATCGAATCTCTGCTGATGCTCAACAGTTCCAGTCCAGAGAGCCAGAGGGCTTCGGGACGTGGATTCGGTTTGCGTGGTGCGATGCCCTGAACCAAGGGAACGTAGCGTCGGATGAACTCCTCGGTTGTTCCGCAACATCCGCCCACGATATTCACCAGACCTTCGTCAATGAATTCCTTTATCTGTGGTGCCATGGTGTCGGGAGTCTCGTCGTATTCGCCCATGCTGTTGGGCAAGCCTGCATTTGGATAGGCTGAGGTGAAGTAGGGCGCGCGCTGTGCCAGCTCGCGAAGGAGGGGTTTCATCTGTCTGGCTCCAAACGAGCAATTCAGACCTACAGAGAAGATGGGAAAGGTACTGATACTTGCCAAGAAAGCGTCGAGAGTCTGTCCGCTCAGGGTACGACCGTTGAGGTCGCTGGCGGTGACAGAGAGCATGATGGGCAGTTGGCGTCCCTGAGTCTGCATGGTGTCAAGAGCAGCAGCTATTGCAGCCTTGGCGTTCAAGGTGTCGAAAATGGTCTCGATGAGCAGGATGTCAGCACCACCTTCCATGAGACCTTCCATCTGTTCGGCATAAGCCTCGCGCAGTTCGTCGTAAGTGATGTCACGCGCAGCAGGGTCGCTCACATCTGGGCTCATGGAACAAGCTTTGTTGGTGGGACCTACTGAGCCTGCAACAAAACGGGGACGTTCTGCAGTGGCATATTTGTCAGCTTCCTGACGGGCGATACGTGCGCCTTGGTATGCCATTTCCTTGCAGCAATCCTGCAGGTAGTAGTCAGCCTGCGAGATACGCTGGCTGCTGAAGGTGTTGGTGCTGATGATGTCGGCACCAGCCTCCAAATATTTGCGGTGTATGTCAGCGATGATGTCGGGTCGGGTCAGGTTGAGCATGTCGTTGTTGCCCTTCATCACCACTTCCATATCCTGAAAACGAGTGCCTTTGAAGTCGGATTCGTCCAGATGATATTGTTGTATCATGGTACCCATAGCACCATCGAGTACCAGTATTCTTTTTTCTGCCTCCTGCCTGAGCCGTACGACAGTAGTCTGTTCAAGTCTTTCCATGTTCGTTTCTGTGTGGGAAAAATCAATAGTGCTTGATGGCGCGGTCCATCTCGCGTCGGTCCTCTTTCTCTTTGAGAGTCTGTCGTTTGTCAAAGGCTTTCTTACCCTTGCAGAGAGCTAAATCCATCTTGGCACGTCCTTTGTCGTCGATGAATACCAGCAGGGGAACGATGGTATAGCCTGTTTGTTTGGTAGCACTTTCCAAACGGTCTATCTCTCTTCTGTTCAGCAACAGCTTGCGGTCGCGTTTCGCCTCGTGGTTGTTGTACGAGCCGTAGAAATAAGGGGTGATATTCATGCCCTTGACCCATATCTCGCCGTTGGTGATATAACAGAAGGTGTCCACCAGACTGGCTTTACCTTGTCTGATGGACTTTATTTCTGTTCCTGTGAGCACGATACCTGCCGTAAAGGTCTCGATGAAGAAATATTCAAACGAGGCCTTTTTGTTGCGTATGTTCACAGGACTCTTTTTCCTGATTAACTCTTCTTCCTTGTTCATTGTTTACTCTATTCTTTGATGATTGCGAAGCGTTCCAGGTGGTCGTCCACGTAGCGTGCCACCTCTTCGGTCCATTCCTCTTCGTGCTCGATGAAGGTGTCGTCCAAGTCGTCGAACTTGGGATAGCGTTCAAAGAGTGCCATGAACTCCTCGTCGCTGCAGTCATGTTCGATGTCTTTTCCGTGCTCATTGTATAGGGTATGAGCTTCGTAAATCAGTTTGGACAGGTTTCTCATCCCCCACAACTTCAGTGCCTTGGCGAAAGGATTGAGGAAGATGAAGGGACCATAGCCGTTGTGTATCAGCTGTACAAATCCGCCATCCATCACCTCCGTATGGAGAATATGGTATGCCAGAAGTGTCACCTGGTCGGCATTCAACTCCGTGAGTGTCTCGGCGGTGAGTTCACCACCGATAGCCTCGTTGATGGCATCAATAAAAACTTTGAGGAATTCGTCCATTCCCTCAGCTGCTGCACGCCGCAAATCGGCATCTAAAACTGTCACTTCTTTCATAATCGACTGCAAACTTAGTGAAAATTCTCGACATGACAAAGAAAATGCCGTATGAACCATCGAGAATAGGGTAAAAATATCAATACTTACTCATTTTTCGCAAGTAAGGGTAGTTAAGGAATAGAGCCCACTTTTTAAAGTGGGCTCAAATGCTTATTTCACGAAAGGAGTCAGGATGAAGGTAAACTCACGGTCGGCGTAGGGCAGTCGGTATTCAGGACGCGGCCACGCACCCCAGCTGTTGACGCAACCTAATCCGAACTGTCTCTGTTGTATATGAACCTGTGTGAGAGGACGCTCAATCAGGTCACCGCTGTGTCGGCCCCATGCCTTGTCCTTGTGTGGTCCGTCATCCAGATCTTCTGTCAGATAGTTCAGGGCACTACACTCCATGTCACCTGTAGCGAGGACATTCAGACCTACGGAACGCTTGCTGTCATAGATGGTGAAACGGCGTACGTCGGTATGGTTTCCGCTCTCCTGAGGACGGATGTAGGAGAAATACTCTTTTGCCACACTGGCATCATAAGTGCCCAGGAACTCGCTGTGGTTGCGGTCGATATAGTTCTCTACGGGACCACGTCCGTAGTAGTTGATGCGGTCGAAGTTCTTAGGCAACTGCATCTGCATACCATAGCGCAGCAGGTCTGCCACCTTGGCATCCTTGGTGGTTTCCATCTTCTCTCTGACGATGACGGCACCTTGTGGAGTGAGGGTATAGCTGAGAATCAGTTTAGCCTGTACAGAAGGCATCTCGAAGGTAGCGCTTACCTGACGTCCGCTTCCGCAGTCAGAGAGGCTGACATCCTGGAGCTTCATTTCCGGATTACGCCAAACCCCGAGTTTGTTCTGCAAGCCAGCACCGTAGTCGTTGTCTGTGGCAGCACGCCAGAACTCAGGTGTGAGCGAGGTGCGGTCGAGCAGTACGGGTTCGCCGTTGATGTCGAGATAGTCAATCAGTCCGCTCCACTTGCCAATGGTCACCTTGGTGCCGGCAGCCTCCATGCTGATATAGGCTACGGTCTGCACGACGTCGATGGCAGGCTGTGGTTCGGCTACGGTCTTCTTGCCTTTTTTGCCCTTGACGGCGGGTTGGGGAGCAGGAAGTGCCGTGAGCTGTTCAACGGAAGGATAGGTAAATGGATTTACGACTAACTGTTCCTTTGCCAGGAGCTGGTGCTTCTTGATGAGTGGCATATCGTTGATGGCGCGGAAGTAGAAGTTGACAGCCACCTCGCGGTTGGGGTTTTCCGTAATAGCCTGCTGGATAGCGTTCTTCAAGGCAGCACTCTCAATCTTCTGTCGTGTGCCAGGCAGGATATTCTTGATGTTGATGTTCTTCACGGGGAAGGAGCGGCTGGTATCGAGCACTTTGACCTCGGCATCGAGACGCAGGTAGTCGAGAGAGACAAAGAAGTTCTCGTTGTAAACCATGAAAACGCCATTCTTGATGTCCTTGTCCTCAACCCATGCGTTCTGATAGTAATACTGCACCTCGTAGGCATGTGGGTTCAGGCTGCGGTCAGGAGCGATGATACCATTGCAGTTGAAGTTGTAGTCACTGGCGGGATAGCGTCCGTAGTCGCCACCGTAGGTGAAGATTTTCTTGCCTGTGACGGGGCTCACGTCAGCGAGACCCTGGTCTACGAAGTCCCAGATGTAACCGCCCTGATATTTAGGATATTTGCGTATCATGTCCCAGTACTCCTTGAAGCCGCCCATGGAGTTACCCATCGCGTGGGCATATTCGCACTGGATGAGCGGACGCTGGTTGTCATTCTGTGCATAGCGTTCACAGTTGCCGTAATCGTAGTACATCGGACAGAAGATGTCAGTCTTTCCGTTCTGTCCTGCCTGTTCGTACTGTACAGGACGAGTGGTGTCATAAGCCTTTACCCAGTCGTATGCTTTCTCGAAGTTAGGACCGTAACCAGCCTCGTTGCCCAAACTCCAGACGATGATGGAGGGATGGTTATAGAACGATTTGACGTTCGCCTCGTTTCGTTCAATATGAGCTAATTCGAAGTCGGGGTTCTTTGCCAGAGACTTGTCTCCATAACCCATGCCGTGGCTTTCGATATTGGTTTCTGCGGTGACGTAGAGTCCGTACTTGTCGCAGAGTTCATACCAGCGTGGGTCGTCGGGATAGTGGCAGGTACGAACGGCATTGATGTTCAGTTGCTTCATGATGCGGATGTCCTGAATCATGCGTTCAACGCTCACCACATAGCCGCTGTCTGGGTCCAGTTCATGACGGTCGGCACCCTTGATGAGTACGGGTTTGCCGTTGACTAACAGCTGTGCATTCTTGATTTCCACATGTCGGAAACCCACTTGCATGGGGACAACCTGAAGGGTCTCGTTGCCCTTCTTCAGGGTAATGGTGAGGCTGTAGAGGTTGGGAGTCTCAGCTGTCCATGCTTTCACGTTCTTGACCTCTATCACGCCGCGCGGACTGGCAGACACGGAGGGCTGTACAGCGTGTCCCACCTCTTTTCCTTGTGCATCCTTCAGGCTCAGCTCTACGGTAGCTTTCTTGTCTCCGGCTACATCGATGTCATACGCCAGTTGACCTTTGCTGAAGTTGTCCGTGAGGTCGGCATTCACCTTGATGTCTGCAATATGTGTTTTGGGACGGCTGTAAAGGTAAACCTCTCTGGCGATACCCGTGAAGCGCCAGAAGTCCTGGTCTTCAAGATACGAACCGTCACACCAGCGCATCACCTGCATGGCAATCAGGTTGGAGCCTTTTTTCAGGTATTTGGTGATGTTGAATTCGGCAGCAATCTTGGCATCCTCACTGTAGCCCACGTATTTGCCGTTGACCCAGAGGGTGAGGTTGCTGGTGGCAGAACCTACGTGGAAGATGACTTCCTGGCCGTTCCATGCCTCAGGCAGGATGAAGCTGCGGCGGTACGAGCCTGTATAGTTGTCTCGCTCACCGATATAGGGAGGATTGGTTTCGAAGGTTGTAGACCAAGCATAGCCGGAGTTGCGGTAGATGCGGTCGCCATATCCGTTGATTTCAAACAGTCCGGGGACATTGAATTCCGTCCACTGCGAGTCATCGTATTTCAGACTCTCAAAACCGATGGGACGGTCAAAATAGTTCTTCACGAAATGGAATTTCCACTTGCCCTCCATAGACAGATAACGTGAAGAACGGCTCTTGTTGGCGTCAGCGGCTTTCTGTGCATCTTCGTAGCCGAAGAAGGCGGCATGACGAGGCTCACGGTTCACTTGGTTCACAGCGGGATCCTGCCACACCGGTTTCTTGTCGGCGGCTTGAAGGCAGGCAGGAGCTGTCAGCATGAATGTCAATAATAGTTGTTTAAACATAGTTTTAGAAATTTTGAGGTGGGTTTGTCAGTGCCCACCGGATTTTGATGTATAATATCTTTTTAATGTTTTGTCAGTTCTTCTACGATGATGCGGATGATGCGGTCGGCAGAGCGTCCGTCCCATCTGTCAGGCAGGTGGCTCTCCTTCCATTGTCCGTCGGACATCTGTTTCAGAGCCTGTTCCAGTCTGTCCGCATCTTCACCAACCAGCACGTTGCTGCCTTGTTTGACGGTTTCCAGATGTTCGGTATAGCTGTTCAGGGTAATGCAGGGGATGTTGTTGAAGGTTGCCTCTTCAGCCACGTTGCCGGAATCGGTCACGATACCTCGTGCATGAGAGGTGAGGTAGATGAATTCCAGATAGCTGAGCGGCTTGGTGATGGTCAGTCCGGGGTGACTCTCCGGCAGCAGTTGTCTGACGGTTTCGCTGGCGTCAGGTCTCAGGACGGCTATCACGGGAGTGTTGACAGCTGTGCGTGTCAGGGCAAGAAGCATGGGTTTCAGCCTGTCGCTGTCTGCGAGCAGCGCCTTTCGGTTGAGTGTCAGGACGATGTAATGACCCTCCTGCAGCGTCTCTTCGTCCATGAGAGCAGGACGCTGTTGGCGTGGCAGGTTCTGTCTGAGGGTGTCAATCAGCACATTGCCCACCATGAAGACCTTGGAAGGGTCGGCACCTCCACGGCTGACGATGCTGCTGCCACCGTCTCCGGCGGTGAACAGCAAGTCGCTGAGTCCGTCAATGACCAGGCGGTTGATTTCCTTCGGCATGGTGATGTCAAAAGAACGGGTACCTGCAACGAGATGAGCGAGGGTCAGTCCTCTTTTCTTGGTGACGATGGCAGCAGCCAGGGTAGAAGCGAGGTCATCCACCACCACCACTATCTGTGCGGGATGTTGTTCCAGATAGAGGTCGAAAGCCTCCATGACACGTCCTGTCAGTTCGTTCATCCTGTTGGAAACGACGCCGAGAAAGCAAACCTCTTCTTTTGCCAGAGCGAGGTCCGCCAGCAGTGTGGGCTCCAGGTCCAGGTCGTTCTCATCTCCCGTATAGACGAGATGCAGGTTTACGGGATGCTCCAGGCGGTTGTTTCGTACCGCCCATACCAGTGGTGCCACCTTCATGAAGTTAGGTCGTGCACCAGCCACAACGCAAATATGGAGTATGTTGTCCATCGTATCAAAATTAAAAATTTTGTTTTCTTTGTCTGCAAAGTTACAAAATAATCTTTAAAGCGTGGACATTTTGCAGCGATTTTTTATGGGTTGTGTTGCTGGGTGTTGGTTTGGGTATTGAAAACAGGCTGTTCGGGGTATGAAAACAAGACAGGACGCGACTCGTGAAGAGTGCGTCCTGTCCTATGGAATAGAAATACTATTATCAGTTCTTGAAGAATTCCTTAACGGCTTCGTTAGGAACCATCTGCTCATCGAAGATGTAAGCACCGGTCTTGGGGCTCTTCACCATCTTGATGACTTTTGAGTAGGCACGTCCATCCTTAGAACCATCACGGAGGGTGGCCACAACTTTCTTTGCCATTTTCTAAACGTTCGTTATATGGTTATTATTTGATTTCCTTGTGAAGTGTCATCTTTTTCAAGATGGGGTTGTACTTCATCAATTCCATTCTTTCGGGGGTGTTCTTGCGGTTTTTGGTGGTCACGTAACGGCTGGTGCCGGGCAGACCACTGTTCTTGATTTCTGTGCATTCAAGAATCACCTGAACTCTATTGCCTTTAGCTTTCTTTGCCATGACTTTTACTCTCCTATAACTTTAATGTCCTTCCAGTCGCAGTAACCCTTGGCAACAGCATGCTTGAGGGCAGCATCGAGACCTACTTTGTTAATTAAACGCAGACCAGCTGCACTGATCTTCAAGCTGATCCAGCAGTCCTCCTCTACATAGAAGAATTTCTTGCTGAACAGGTTGACGTCAAAGCTGCGCTTGGTGCGATGCTTTGAGTGAGACACGTTGTTTCCCAGCTGTGCCTTCTTTCCTGTAATCTGACAAATCTTCGACATTGCGTATCTAAATTTTTGTTTTCAATTTTGTAACTTACTCCAAACAGGGTGCAAAGGTAAACATTTTTTTTTGAAACGCAAAATATTTCTTCTAAAAATCAACAATTTAAGAATTATTTTCTTCTTTTAGGGGTCGATATTCTTCCTGCAGGTAGTCAAAAAACATCTGTATGGCCTTGTTGGTAGCAATGGCAAGGTTGATGTCGCGTCCGAAATCTTCCTCCAGCTTCATGGTTTCCACACGTTTGGGGGAGCCGCAAGCCAGCCAGATGGTGCCAACGGGAACATCCTTGGTTCCTCCGGTGGGACCGGCGAAACCCGTGGCGGCGATGGCATAGTCGGTGTTGAGAGTCTTGCAGGCTCCCTTCACCATCTTGACAGCCACGTCTTCGCAGACGGCACCCTGTTCGTCGAGCAGTGTCTTGTCTACGTCGAGCAGTCGTTCCTTGATTTCATCAGCGTAGCAAACGATGCCACCCTTGAAGTACTTTGACGAGCCTGGAACGGCGATGATGGCTTCGGCTATGCGTCCGCCTGTGCAGCTCTCGGCTGTTCCTACAGTCTTTTCCATTTCCCACAGCAGTTGACTGATTTCCCTGCTGATTATTTTACTTTCAAAATCCATAGTCTGTCAGTGTTTTTTTTGTGTGAAGAACGGGAGGGTTCATTGGAAGGTAACCTTCGAGAAGGCTGGTATATCCATCGGGCAGAACTCTCCGTCCAAATATTTGTAATAGCCCGTGATGCCTATCATGGCAGCATTATCGGTGGTGTAGCTGAATTTAGGGATGTAGATAGTCCATCCGTACTTGTCTGCGTGTTCGTGGAAGGCCTGGCGCAGGCCGTTGTTGGCGCTGACACCTCCCGCCACAGCCACGTGGCGTATGCCAGTCTGTTTGACTGCCTTGCGCAGTTTTTTCATGAGTATGTCGACGATGGTAAACTCCAGACTGGCAGCGATGTCTTCCTTGTGTTTCTCCACGAAATCAGGGTCTTCTGCCACCCACTCGCGCAGAGAATAGAGGAAGGAAGTCTTCAATCCGCTGAAGCTGTAGTCCAGACCTGCTATCTGGGGTTCTGCGAAGTGATAGGCACGGGGATTGCCCTGTCGTGCCAGACGGTCGATGATGGGACCTCCGGGATAACCCAGTCCCATGACCTTTGAACATTTGTCGATGGCTTCTCCCGCCGCGTCGTCAATGGTCTGTCCCAGGACGGTCATCCTGTTGTATGCCTCTACCTTGACAATCTGCGAGTTGCCGCCGCTGACGAGCAGGCAGAGGAAGGGCAGGGGAGGAGCCGACAGGTCGTCGGCAGACTCCTTGATGAAGTGAGCCATGACATGTCCCTGCAGGTGGTTGACGTCGATGAGGGGGATGTTGAGCGAGCGTGCAAAGCCTTTGGCAAAGCTGACGCCTACCAACAGTGAACCCATCAGTCCGGGACCGCGAGTGAAGGCTACTGCCGACAGCTGTTCTTTGGTGATGCCGGCACGCCTGATGGCTTGGTCTACCACGGGTACGATATTTTGCTGGTGGGCGCGGGATGCCAGTTCCGGAACCACCCCTCCGTAAGCCTCATGTACAGCCTGACTGGCAGTGACGTTGCTGAGCAGGACACCGTTGCGGAGCACTGCTGCCGATGTGTCGTCACAGCTGCTTTCGATACCCAGGATATAAATGTCTTTCTTGTCTTCTGCTTTCATGATTGACTGATTGTTGTCTGCATCGATGCCCTCGTTTAATAGGTGAGAATCTCCACGCCGTGTTCGGTCATCAGGAAGGTGTGTTCCCACTGTGCGCTTGGCTTCTCGTCGCCGGTGATGACTTCCCATCCATATTCGTCTTCCGCGTCGATAAACACCTTGTACGTGCCCATGTTGATCATCGGCTCGATGGTGAACACCATGCCGGGAACGAGCAGCATACCCGTGCCTTTCTTGCCGTAGTGGAGCACTTCGGGGTCTTCGTGAAACTGCAAGCCGACACCGTGTCCGCAGAGTGCTCTAACCACACCATAATTATATTTAGAGGCATGTTTTTCTATGGCATTGCCTATGTCTCCCACAAAAGAGTAAGGCTTGGCAGCCTCGGCACCTATCTCCAGGCATTCCTTCGCCACCCTTACCAGCTGTTCTTTCTCGGGTGTGGTTTTTCCACCGATGATGAACATGCGTGAAGCGTCGGCATAATAGCCGTCGAGGATGGTGGTGAAGTCGACGTTGACGATGTCGCCTTCCTGCAGGATGTCCTCGGCCTTGGGTATGCCGTGACAAACCACCTCGTTGATGCTGGTACATACACTCTTGGGGTAGCCTTCGTAGTTGAGGCAGGCAGGAGTGGCACCGTGACCGACGCAATAGTCATAGCAAATCTTGTCTATCTCCAAAGTGCTCATTCCGGGGTGAATCAGTCGCTCCACTTCATTGAGCACTGCCGTATTGATGACACCGCTTCTGCGGATGCCTTCTATCTGTTCGGGTGTCTTGATCAGACTGCGGGTGGGCACTTTCTTGCCCTTTTTCTGCCAGTAGAGAATCTTCTTGTCCATCTCTGTCATCGGTTCTCCGGGAGGGCAGGTCCATCTGTTTTTCTTGTTGTTGAACATTTTTATTGTTGTTAAGACCCTGCAAAAGTACAACAAATCTATCAGAATCCACCATAAAAAATCCTAATTATTTGCCGAAATTGCGCGCATTTGGCCAAAAGTTGCTACCTTTACCACATCAATCTGACATTCATTGAAAGAAGATGCATACAAGAAAAGAAGAAATGGAGGCCTTTGGAAGGCTGCTCGACGTGCTTGACATGCTGAGAGAAAGATGCCCATGGGACCGTAAGCAGACCAATCAGTCGCTGCGTCCCAACACCATTGAAGAGACTTACGAGCTCTGTGAGGCATTAGTGAACGACGACAAGAAGAACATCTGCAAGGAGTTGGGAGATGTGCTGTTGCATGTCTGCTTCTATGCCAAGATAGGTCGTGAGGGAGGCGACTTCGACATGGCTGATGTCTGCAATCAGTTGGCAGACAAGCTGATTTTCCGTCACCCCCATGTCTACCACCCCTCTCAGGTGGGTGTTGCCCATCCGTTGCCTTTGCCTTACGGCGAGAACGGCGAGTCAGAGGTTCCTGAAGGCGAAGACTTCAGCAAAGCCAAGACGGCTCGTCAGGTGATAGAGAACTGGGAACAGATCAAGTTGCGCGAGAAGGACGGAAACAAGAGTGTTCTTTCCGGTGTGCCAGCAGCCCTTCCTTCCCTCATCAAGGCATACCGCATTCAGGACAAGGCCCGCAATGTGGGTTTCGACTGGGAAGACCGCATGGATGTGTGGGCGAAGGTCCGAGAAGAGCTGGCAGAGCTGGAGGCAGAACTGGAGCGTGACGACAAGGACCAAGCCACGGGCGAGCTGGGTGACTTTCTCTTCAGTGTCATCAATGCCGCACGCCTGTACCATCTGAATCCCGATACGGCTTTGGAAAGAACCAATCAGAAGTTTATCCGTCGCTTCAACTATATCGAGGAGCATAGCATCAAGCAGGGCAAAGCGCTCAAGGACATGACACTCGGCGAGATGGACCAGCTCTGGGAAGAGGCGAAGCGTTTGGAAAAGGCACCGCATTAAACAATATATAATAATATGTGTAAACTCATATCCCGTGCCATAGGCACTGCAGCCATCATCGCCATGACGGCATGTGGCGGCAACAAGACTCAGGTTAGCTTTGACGAGAGTGACACCTTGCAGATAGGTGTCGAGAGGAATTATACCGTTTTTGGTGTCTGCGGAGAGGCTTCGGCCATGAATACCCTTCAGCTCATTTCCGACAGTGGCGACACCCTGAACCTCAGCGTAGAAGAGGCCAAGGAGCAAGAGCAAGTCTTCGGCGGCTATGCCGTGGGCGACCGTCTGGCGGTGATGACCAACACGTCCATGACGGCTGCAACGCTTGTCGTTAACGAGACCACCCTGATGGGCGATTGGGTGACCCTCAACCCCATTGACGGCTTCTCGTATATGGGCATGAGCATCCGCGAGGGCGGTATCGTAGAGGGCATCGAACAGGCTCACATGCAGTACAAGTCGTGGAGCATCTACAATGGCAAGCTGGAACTGGCAGTCATCCGCGAGGGCGGCGGTGAGGAGGAGGAGATAACCACCTACGACTTTGTGAAGCTGGATGCCGACTCGCTCATCTTCCGTGAAGGCGATGATTACTATGAGTATTCGCGTCAAAGGTAAAAAAAGAGGAACGCATGGATTTCAATGTGCATATCCTGGGGTGTGGCAGTGCTTTGCCCACCCTTCGTCATCATGCCTCGGCTCAGGTGGTTGAGTTGCATGACAAGTGTATGATGGTGGATTGCGGTGAGGGCACACAGATGCAACTGAGACGCTCTCGGCTGCATTTCTCCAAAATCATGAGCGTGTTCATCTCCCATCTCCACGGAGACCATTGCTACGGTCTGCCAGGTCTCATCTCCACCTTCGGAATGCTGGGGCGAACGGCACCCCTGCATATCTATGGTCCCCGCAAGTTGAGGCCCATGATAGAGCCGATGCTCCATATCGCGGGTCACGGAGTGGACTATCCCTTGGAGATACACGAGGTGGACACTACCCAGCACCTGCTGGTCTACGAAGACCGAAGCATGGAGGTGTGGTCGCTGCCTCTTGAACACCGTATGCCTTGCTGCGGTTACCTGTTTCGCGAGAAGCCGTCGCTGCCCCATCTCAAGCGCGACATCATCGACATGTACGGCATTTCCATCAGTCAGGCAAACAACATCAAGAATGGCATGGACGGAGTGACACCCGATGGCGAAGTCATACCCAACCGCTTGCTGGTTACTCCAGCCGCACCGCCCCGCAGCTATGCCTACTGCAGCGACACCAGCTACCTGCCCCAGCTTCACTCCCTGATACAGGGTGTAGACCTGCTCTACCACGAGAGCACCTATGCGCAAGACAATCTCCGACTGGCGGAAAAATACCTTCACTCCACCGCTGCCCAGGCCGCTCAGGTAGCCAAGGATGCCCATGCCGGAAAACTGATGCTGGGTCACTATTCCCAACGATATGAGCAAGAAGAAATCCTGCTGAAAGAGGCGCAGGAGATATTCCCCCATACCATTCTTGCCCAGGAAGGGATGTGCGTACAGGTGTAGTTGGGTTAAAATAATAAAAAAAATGACGAAAAAGTTTGTGAGAATCAGACAAAAAACGTATTTTTGCAGAAAATAAACAAGAAACAGATGACCAAACGTTTACTTATATACACTTTCATGGCATGTTGCGCCATGTCCACGCCTGCGGTGGTGCATGCCAGTTCGGAGAGTGCTTCTCTGGAACTGCTGGAGCCGTCGTCAGAAGTGAATGTGGTGGTAAAAGACAGGGTCGTTTATGTCAACGGAGCTGCAGGACAAACGCTCTATGTGGTTTCATCGACAGGCAGGGTGATGGTGGCTGTCCAACTGACAAGTCCCTCGCAGCGTGTCGAACTTAATATCCCCAAAGGGTGCTATATCGTCAAAGTAGGAACCGTGGCAAGGAAAATTTCCCTGTCATAATTGTCATTTCCCTTGTTGTGCTCGTAGGCATCAGGATGCTTACGGGCTGTTTTGCGTGTCATGGTGAAGAGGAAGAGGAGCCGGAAACCGTTTTCTCCGTCTTGAGGAAACAGGGTTTTCCTGTCGATTCGGCAGATGTGGCAGAGACCTTGCAAAAACTCGTGAGTCGTGATTTCATTGTCAGCCAGTCAGACAGGTATACCCGTGACTATTACCTGCAGGATGGCAGCCAGATGCTTTGGTTGCAGCCTGGAGGTGTGAGTTTACAGGCTGATGCCCTTCTGAAAGTGCTTGCCGGGGTGTCCCGCCATGGCCTGCTTCCAGACATGTTTCTCGCCGATACGGTAGCAGCAGACCTCAAGCGCATGAGGACGCTCCATTTTGACAGTCTCGACAATAGTGTCGGAAGGGTGCTGATGCGACTCGAATACCATCTCACCAAAGCCTACCTCAGGTATTATTCCGGACAGCGTTTCGGATTCTCCAATCCCAAACGCTACCTGAACAGGCTTGACCCCTTCAAGGAAGATACCGTCAGTGGCAAGGTGCTGAGTTACAGAGGACTCTTTGATGTGGACATTGACCGTCCCGACTCCCTTTTCTTTCAGAATGCCTTGCAGCAGATCCGTGATGGCCATGTAGGCGAGACCTTGCAGCGAGCCACTCCTCAGTCGTCCTTTTACCGTTTGTTGCAGCAACAGCTGTCAGCAGGCAAGGTCAGTGAGAAGGAACGCCAGCGCCTGCTTGTCAACATGGAGCGTTGCCGCTGGCGAGGAGCCGTTCCTCCCATGGACAGCAGCCGACACGTAGTGGTGAACATTCCCGCTTTTCATCTTTATGCCTACGGAGCAGATTCGCTGATAGACATGCGTGTCGGATGTGGAACGGTCAAGACCAAGACTCCGCTGCTGGTGAGTGCCATCGAGCGGATGGATGTCAACCCCGTGTGGAATATACCGCCAACCATCATCAAGAATGAGGTGGCTGTCCATGCCGGCGACACCGCCTATTTCGAGCGCAACCGTTATTATATCGTCGAACGTTCTACAGGCAAGCGGATGAGCGTCGGCTCCGTGTCGGCGCGGATGTTGCGCAGCGGACTCTATCGTGTGACACAGGAAGGAGGCGAGGGGAACGCCCTCGGACGCATCATCTTCCGTTTTCCCAACAACTTCTCCGTCTTCCTTCATGACACCTCTTCACGACAGTTCTTCGAGCGCAATAACCGAGGCGTCTCGCATGGATGTGTACGTGTGGAGCGTCCTTTTGAACTGGCGCAATACCTATGGAGAGAGACCGATGAGTGGAAGCTCGACTGCCTTCGTATCAGTATGGGACTCGACCCCCAGGGAGAGCGAGGCAAGAAGTATGTGGAACAGGAAGACTATGACGACCATCTGGTAAGCGGTGTGCCCGTGCGCCCCCATGTTCCCCTTTTCATCACTTATTTCACTCTCTATCCCGACTCAGCAGGCACCTTGGTCACCTATCCCGACGTGTATGGTTACGACCCAGTTGTTTACGAGGAAATTAAACCTTTCGTGGAGAAAAACATCTAACTATTGTGAAGACGACGGAAGAAACCCTACTGATACATCAACTCATGGACCTGAAGACCCGCCGCAGGGCTTTTGAGACCATGGTTCGCCAATATAGCGAAAAGCTGTATTGGATGGTGAGGCGTATGGTACTGAACCATGAAGATGCCAACGACATTATGCAGAACACCTTCCTCAAGGCATGGAGCAGCATCGATGACTTCCGTCAGGACTCCAAGCTCTCCACATGGCTCTATCGCATAGCCGTGAACGAGAGTATTGACTTCATGAGACGCGCCAAGGTCAGACGCGCCGTCAGTACCGATGAAGCCGAAGGCAGTGGCGTGGCAGCCCAGCTGGTAGCCGACAAGTATTTCGATGGCGACCGTACTCAGGCCTTGCTGATGGAAGCCACCTCGCTCTTGCCGGAGGTACAGCGGATGGTTTTCAACCTCCGATATTACGACGAGATGAAATATAGCGACATGAGTCAGCTGCTGGACACTTCCGAAGGGGCTTTGAAAGCATCCTATCATATTGCCGTAAAAAAAATAAAGGAATATTTTAGCCGTCATGATTAAACTTTCGGCTGTCACCAACGTCAAAAAACAAAATATTAGATACAATGACAAATAACGAGGACTATATCAAAAAGATGGTAGGCAAGGAAAACCCTTTCAGGGTGCCCGAAGGCTACTTCGACCAGTTGGCTCAGCAGGTGATGCAGGCATTGCCCGATGAGTCAAAGGAAGAAACGCATCAGGCAGAGCTTCCTCAACGTCGCCGCAAGCTGATTGTGCTTCCAGGAAGCAAAGCTCAGCGCTGGCTGGCTGCCGGCATCTGTGCAGCAGCCTGTCTCTGCGGAGTCATCTCTACCACGGCGCTCTATTTCTCAGCCAGTCAGGCAGAGCCAGATGCCCAGGCGGTGAAAACGGTGGCTGTCTCCTCGGATGTGAGGACCTACGAGGATGAGGTTGTCGACTATGCGATGATGGACAACGGTGATATCTACGCTTATCTCTCCTCTGCCGAATAAAAAAAACATCACGAAAGTGATGACCATATCCCCCCTTTTAAAACATGAAACTATGAGACATCTGATTACATTCATCGGAGCTTTGATGGCTACCGTTCTCCTGCACGCACAGAACAACAAGCCTTTCTCTCCCGCAAAATTCCAAGAAGAGTTGGAACGGTTTATCGCGAAGGAAGCTCGGCTTACTTCAGCCGAACAGACAGCCTTCTTTCCTGTTTACAGGGAGATGATGGAAAAGCAGCGCAAACTGTTTGACGAGGCGCGTCAGCTGTGCAAGAAGAAACCCACTACCGATGATGCTTGCAGGGACATCATCAAGAAGAAAGACAAGATGGAAATGGAACAGAAAAAGATACAGCAAACCTATCATAACAAGTTCCTGACGATTCTTGCCCCAGGCAAAGTCTTCGACGTTCTGAAGGCGGAGGATCGTTTCCATCGCGGATTACTCCGGAACAAAGCTGGCGAACATCAAAAGAAAGAACGGAAATAGTTTCCGTTCTTTCTTTTTTTCTTCCTCTTCTTTTCTATTCTCTTCACTCTCTTCTCTTGTTTTTTCATCCAAACCTCACATTTCTCTGACCTATCTTTCCCTTCTACGATAGACTATTATTATAATTATAGATTATTAGATATTATAGGTATTTTACTTTCAATCTGAAACCTCAAAAGCGTCGCAAAAGTCTTAATGACCTTAATGACCAAATGACCAAATGACCACTTTCCGACCAGGCTTCATACCTCCACTTCTGCAAAAACTCATGCCTCCACAAGCCATTTTTTTGCAGGTACGAGGTATCTGCAATTGTCACCTCCCGAGCTTGCAAAAAACGACCTGTACGAAAGGGGATTCAGGCTGAGCCAACGCTTGACGGCCGGAAGGAAAGGCAAAGACCATCAGCGCACAGCCCAGGTCAACACCCTTGGTTAGTGATGTGAGGGAATATATCGCCCTGAAGGGGAAAACCCGTAATTCACTGCTGCCATTACGCTTTTGACCTTTGCTGAAGCTTGCCGAGGGCGTTTTCAGCAAAAGTGGTTGAAAAAAAAGAGGAGAATTGGTTCGTCTTTCAAAAGAAAATGCTAATTTTGCAGCCGATAAAAAACAAACATATATTGTAGATATGATCAACATTACTTTTCCAGACGGTTCGGTTCGCTCGTATGAACAGGGCGTTACTGGACTTCAGATTGCCGAAAGTATCTCACCGGCTTTGGCACGCGACGTTCTCGCCTGCGGTGTAAACGGTGAAACAGTAGAACTGAACAGACCGATCAATGAGGACTGTTCCATCGCCCTCTACAAATGGGATGATGAACAGGGAAAACATGCCTTCTGGCATACCTCCGCACACCTGCTGGCTGAGGCGCTGCAGGAGCTGTATCCCGGAATACAGTTCGGTTTTGGTCCTGCCATAGAAAACGGTTTCTTCTATGATGTCCTTCTGCCTAATGGCGAAAGCATCAAGGAAGGTGACTTTGCCAAGATTGAGGCGAAGATGAAGGAACTGGCAGGAAAGAAAGAACCCGTCGTGCGCCAGGAGGTTGCCAAGGCCGATGCGCTCAAGGAGTTTGGCGCTGCCGGTCAGACCTATAAGTGCGAACACATAGACCAGGACCTCGAAGACGGTTCTATCACCACATACACACAGGGTGCCTTTACCGACCTCTGCAAGGGTCCCCACCTGCTGAATACAGGAGCCATCAAGGCCGTGAAGCTGACCAGCGTGGCAGGTGCCTTCTGGAGAGGCGACGCCAGCAGAGAGCAGATGCAGCGACTCTACGGTATCTCTTTCCCCAAGAAGAAGATGCTGGACGAATATCTCCTGATGCTGGAGGAAGCCAAGAAGCGCGACCACAGAAAGATTGGCAAGGAGATGGAGCTTTTCATGTTCTCAGAAAAGGTGGGCAAGGGACTGCCTATCTGGCTGCCCAAGGGCACAGAGCTGCGACTCCGACTGCAGGACCATCTGCGCAAGGTGCAGAAGCGTTTCGGCTATCAGGAAGTCATCACTCCGCATATCGGTTCCAAGAACCTCTACGTCACCAGCGGCCACTATGCACATTACGGCAAGGATTCCTTCCAGCCCATCCATACACCCGAGGAGGACGAAGAGTACATGCTGAAACCCATGAACTGTCCTCACCACTGCGAGATTTTCGCCTGGAAACCCCGTTCGTACAAGGATCTGCCCCTGCGTATCGCCGAGTTCGGTACCGTTTACCGTTACGAGCAGAGTGGCGAGTTGCACGGACTTACCCGCGTCCGTTCCTTTACTCAGGACGATGCCCATATCTTCTGCCGTCCCGACCAGGTGAAGCAGGAGTTCCTGAATGTGATGGACATCATCGACATCGTGCTTACCGCCTTCGGATTCAACTTCGAGGCACAGATTTCTCTCCGCGACCCCAACGACCACGAGAAGTATGTAGGCAGCGATGAGGACTGGGCACGCTCGGAAGCCGCCATCGTTGAGGCTTGTCAGGAGAAAGGACTCAAGGCAAAGGTAGAATACGGCGAGGCAGCCTTCTATGGTCCCAAGCTCGACTTCATGATCAAGGACGCTATCGGCAGACGCTGGCAGTTGGGTACCATCCAGGTAGACTACAACCTGCCCAAGAGATTCCAGCTGGAATATACCGACGAGGACAATACCAAGAAGACTCCCGTGATGATTCACCGTGCTCCCTTCGGTTCGCTGGAACGCTTCTGCGCCGTGCTCATCGAGCATACTGCCGGACACTTCCCCCTCTGGCTCACTCCCGACCAGGTAGCTATCCTGCCTATTTCGGAGAAATACAATGACTATGCAGCCAAGCTGGCCAAGTATTTCGACACGGTAGGCGTGAGGGCAACCATCGACCTGCGCAACGAGAAGATAGGACGCAAGGTTCGTGACAACGAGCTGAAGCGCATCCCTTACATGCTCATCGTAGGCGAGAAGGAACAGGCCGACGGCACCGTGGCAGTAAGACCACAGGGCGGAGGAGAGCAGTCTGTCATGTCGATGGAGGATTTTGCCAAGAAGATTAACGACGAAGTGGCTGAAATGACGAAGAAATTTTGATAGTCTGTAACTTTTTTGCGTAAAAAAGTAACAATTTATTTGTCAGTTCGGAAGAATATGTTTAACTTTGCAGCGCAATCAAGAAAACAAGACATGAATCACCAGAGTATGCTACATATCATCATTCTGAGCCTTCGACTTCGTAAAACAAGTGGAAGTGATGGGGTGTTGATGTAACATTCAAGAATAAGTTATCATGAACCTTTCTCACTTCCATGGTGGGGAAGGTTCTTTTTTAATAATATATAATATGAGCGACAGACTATACATTTTTGACACAACATTACGCGACGGAGAGCAAGTTCCCGGATGTCAGTTGAACACCGTAGAGAAGATACAGGTTGCCAAACAGCTGGAACAGTTGGGCGTGGATGTCATCGAGGCCGGTTTCCCTATCTCCAGTCCCGGCGATTTCAACTCGGTAATCGAGATATCCAAAGCAGTGACATGGCCCACCATCTGTGCCCTGACAAGAGCCGTGGAAAAAGATATTGACGTGGCAGCCGAATCGCTGAAATATGCCAAGCACAAGCGCATACATACAGGTATAGGTACCAGTGACTCGCACATCAAATACAAGTTCAACAGCAACCGCGAGGAGATTATCGAGCGCGCTGTGGCAGCGGTGAAGTATGCCCGCAGGTTTGTTGACGATGTGGAGTTCTACGCCGAGGATGCAGGACGTACCGACAACGAGTATCTGGCACGCGTGGTGGAGGCCGTCATCAAGGC
>CAMAHD010000017.1 GCA_945834405.1 uncultured Prevotella sp.
AAGATGCCATCTTGGGATTGATAAGACGATATTGCTCACTATACGACATGTAACGACGCTATAAATAATAAAGGTGGATTTATATAGAATACTCCTCAAGTCAAGCCGCTATACCTTTGGGGTCAAACTGACTTGAACGGAGAAGGAAGGCGACTTACTCGGATAATGCAAGGGCAGACAAAGAGTTGTTTGAGCGCAGTCAAACAACTGTCTGCCTGCTGTTAAAAATTGCTTTGAGCGCAACCGTTTCAACTCAGCATTTTCCTGTACAAAAGACCCTTGCAGAGACAATTTTGAGCTTCCGTTACAATATTTTCATCCCCATAGGCATTTTATTGGAAGTTTTTTTCTAAATTTGCAGGTCAACTCAATCACGGACATGAAAAGCGATACAGAAGAATGAAGACGGACATGCTGACCATATTGGGACCTACAGCCTGCGGTAAGACACAACTCGCCGCAGCAGTAGCAGAGCGAATCGAAGCTGAAATCATCAGCGCCGACTCCAGACAGGTATATCGACGCATGGACATCGGCACAGGCAAAGACCTTGCTGACTATCACGTCAACGGCAGACTGATTCCTTATCATCTGATAGACATCGCTGAACCCGGCAGCAAATACAACCTCTTCCAGTATCAACATGATTTTCTGCAAGTGTACAACAGCCTCAAGCAGAGACATGTCATGCCCTTACTGTGCGGAGGAACAGGGCTGTATCTGGAGGCGGTATTGAAAGGTTACAAACTGGCGGCTGTTCCCGAAAACAAAGAACTCAGACGACAGTTGCAGGATAAATCGCTCGACGAACTCACCCGGATTCTGCTTGAACTGAAAAAGAAAAACGGCTCCAACATGCACAACACGACGGATGTAGACACTGCCCAGCGTGCCATCAGAGCCATTGAGATAGAAAGTTTCAACGGTGAACATCCTGCCGAAGGTGCCCAACTGCCGCCCATCCGCTCCCTGATTGTCGGCATCGACATCGACAGGGAAAAGAGGCGAGAGAAAATCAGCAAACGGCTTCGTCAACGTCTGGAAGAAGGCATGCTTGACGAGGTACGACAGCTGCTCGACTGCCATATTCCACCCGAAGACCTCATCTACTACGGATTAGAATATAAATATGTAACGGAATATCTCATCGGACAGACCACCTATGACGAGATGGTCAGACAGCTTGAAATAGCCATCCACCAGTTTGCCAAACGCCAGATGACATGGTTCAGGGGCATGGAACGGAGAGGATTCAACATCCACTGGATTTCGGCTGACAACGACATGGAGACCAAAGTGAATCAGGTACTGCAACTACTCAAAACAGAACAGGAGGAAGACCACGTATGAACGAACAGGAAAAGAACGGACGATGGGGAGTCATCTACTGCCCCAAACACAGGCTGAAAAGCAACAGGAAACAATGGCTGAAGGTACAGAGTATTCTCGACCAGCGCAAGGTGAACTACGACTTTGTGCAAAGTGAAAGCAGTGAGAGCGTAGAGAGGCTGGTAAAGATGCTGATTGTCAACGGCTACAACACCATCATCATCGCTGGCGGCGACTCAGCTCTCAACGATGCCGTCAACTGCCTGATGAAGGAAGAACGCAGCATACGCGAAAGCATCTCCCTGGGTGTCATCCCCAACGGAGGTTTCAATGACTTCTCACGTTTCTGGGGATTCCGCGAGAGCAATCCCGAGCAGACCATCGACTGGCTGCTCAAACATCGTGTGCGCAAAATAGATTTAGGTTGCATCCGTTATCAGAACAAACACCAGGAGCAGTGCCATCGCTATTTCTTGAATTGTGTCAACATCGGTCTTTCTGCCGACATCATGAACCTGCGCCGTCAGACCCACAGCTTGTTGGGTTCTAAAACGCTTTCGTTTTTCATCTCCCTGATACTCATGCTCTTCCACCGCTTAGACTACAAGATGCATCTTTCCATCAACAGCGAAGAAATCAAGCGCAGGGTCATGACCATCTGCATCGGTTCGGGCCCCGGCTATGGTCAGACTCCCAATGCTGTCCCCTACAACGGGTTGTTGGATGTTTCCGCCGTTTATCATCCCGAAGTGATACAGCTGCTTGGCGGTTTATGGCTTCTTATAACAGGACGCTTTCTGAACCACAACTGCGTTCATCCGTTCCGCACGCAGGAAGTGACGGTTCACGAAGCCAAGCACGCCTTGGTAGGCGTTGACGGACGTCTGATTCAGACACCATCCGGTTCTTACCGAATTGAAGTTGAAAAAGAAGTCATCAATTTTCTGATACCAGATTAGCATCACACTCAAGACAGGTTCGATAAATGATTCTCTTTTCGTTGATTCTTATAGACACATTCCGAAGAATGGCAGCAGTACTCCCGTCTGAGTACTCCAGTACTTAGGCGGGAGTACCGAAGTACTCAGACGGGAGTACTGGTGTAATGCAGGTCGGAGTACTGGTGTAATGTTGGTCGGAGTACTGGTGTAATGCAGGGCTGAGTACTGGTGTAAGATTACCCCAACACGGAAATCTTTTCCAGAGCGTCTTCGTCCAACAGCTTGATTTTGCGGCCATCAAGTCCTATCAGGTGTTCGGAGGCGAAAGCAGAGAGGGTGCGAATGGCATTGCTGGTTGTCATGTTCGACATGTTTGCCAGATCTTCACGGCTCAGATAGATGCTCAATGTGGAACCATCTTCCTCTACACCATATTTCTCCTTCAGGGTAAGCAATGACTCGGCGAGACGACCACGGATATGCTTCTGTGTCAGATTGACCGTCAGCGAATCAGCCTCGCCAAGAATGGTGGCAAGCTGCTGGATGAAGAAGATGGCAAGACGGGTGTTCTGCTTGATGAGGTTCTTAATCATGGGGATGGGCATCAGACAGACGCGCGACTGTTCGATGGCAGCCGCCCCCGTATGGTAGTTCTCGCCCACAAATGCGGGTCGATAACCGAAAAGACTCTTTTCGTTGATGGCACGGATGATGATCTGATTGCGTTTGCCTGCTCCGTCCTTATATACCTTGACCTTTCCCTCAAGCAGACACATGAGGTACTCCGGCTCATCATTCTCGCTATAGAGAATTTCGTTCTTCTGATAAATTCTGATTTCAATGTTTTCCACTAAATAGTGGCGTTGCTCCTCGCTGAGGACATCCCAAATAGCAGATATAGACTCTGCCACATCCCTTTTGTCTTCGACTTCTGTCTCTACAATCATCTTCTTACCTGTTAATGCCTGCTTCTTAAATTTGAGTAAATACAAAAGCCGTTTCCCCATGCAGACGCACAGAGGTCTGCCCATGATTAAACGACTGAAACCCGTGCAAAGTTACAAAAATTTGGTCAAAATAATCACATCACTCCATCAAAAACTGCTTGTAAGAAGAAAAATAAGATATTTTTTGAAAAATAATTGTGATTTTTTTTGCTGAAACATTGAAATTTGCTATCTTTGGAATCCAATAGGGAAAGGCGCAGGAAAAACACATCTACGCCGCCCGAAAAACCTAAAAGAACTTTGATTTGAAACCTTAAAATAGGAACTATGAGTTATTTACGATTTGAAAAAGCTGTAATGACCAACCTTCAGGAGTCTTTACGTCGTGAATTGCTTCGTACAAACCGTTCGGGCGCCTATTCGTGCTCTACCATCGTAGACTGCAATACGCGCAAATATCATGGTTTGCTGGTTGTTCCCGTACCAGAGTTAGACGATGAGAACCATGTGCTTCTCTCCTCTCTCGATGTAACCGTGATTCAGCATGGTGCTGAATTCAATCTCGGGTTGCACAAGTACCAGGGAAACCATTTCAGCCCGAATGGCCACAAGTATATCCGCGAGTTTGACTGCGACAAGGTGCCTACCACCATCTATCGCGTTGGTGGTGTTGTGCTGAAGAAAGAGGTAGTGTTCCAACACTACGAAGACCGCATTCTGCTGCGTTACACATTGGTTGACGCTCACTCTGCAACCACGCTGCGCTTCCGTCCCTTCCTCGCATTCCGCAGTGTCAGACAGTTTACACATGAAAATGGTACTGCCAGTCGCGAGTACCATCCAGTGACCAATGGCATCCGCACCTGCATGTATGCAGGCTATCCGGATCTGTACATGCAGTTCAGCAAGAAGAACGAGTTTGTTTTTCAACCTGACTGGTATCGCGGTGTAGAATATCCCAAGGAGCAGGAACGTGGCTATGCCTCTAATGAGGACCTGTATGTTCCCGGCTACTTTGAGATGAACATCAAGAAGGGCGAGAGTATCGTCTTCGCTGCTTCTACCTCCTCTATCAGCACTACCAGCCTGAAGAACCTGTTTGAAGAAGAGTTGCAGGAGCGTGCCCCACGCGACAACTTCTTCCATTGTCTGGTCAATGCTGCTCACCAATTCCACAAACGCGAAAAGGAAGACCGCTACCTGCTGGCGGGTTATCCCTGGTTTAAGTGTCGCGCGCGCGACACCTTTATATCACTCCCCGGCCTGACCCTCGCCATCGACGAGCAAGACTACTTCGAGCTGGTGATGAATACGGCGATGCGCGGACTGCGTGAGTTCATGCACGGCGAAAAGCTGAGCGTAAGCATCTACGAGATTGAACAGCCCGACGTTCTGTTATGGGCCATTTGGGCAATACAGCAATATGCCAAGTTTGTAGGCAAAGAGGCCTGCTATGAAAAATATGGTGCACTGGTTGACGAAATCGTACAGTATGTACTGAACGACAAACACCCCAACCTCCATCCCGACGAAAGCGGACTGGTTTACAGCAACGGACGTGACCGCGCTGTCACCTGGATGAATTCTACTGCCAACGGACGTCCCGTCGTTCCGCGCAGCGGATATATCGTTGAGTTCAACGCTCTTTGGTATAACGCCTTGAAGTTTGCAGCTGCCATGTACAGCGACCAGGGCAAGGAGAGCGATGCCGCTCTGCTGGAGGAACATGCAGAACGCTGCAAGAACTCATTTGTCAACACCTTCCTCAACGAGTATGGCTATCTGCTCGACTATGTAGACGGCAACATGATGGACTGGAGTGTACGTCCTAACATGATTTTTGCAGTGGCATTCGACTACTCACCGCTGAATCAAGAACAGAAGAAGAGCGTTCTTGATGTCTGCACACGCGAACTGCTCACCCCCAAGGGTCTGCGCTCGCTGTCTCCCAAGAGCGGTGGCTACAACCCCATGTACGTAGGTCCGCAGACACAGCGCGACTATGCCTACCATCAAGGTACCGCATGGCCCTGGCTGGGCGGTTTCTACATGGAAGCATGCCTGAAGCTCTATCGTCGCACCCGTCTGAGTTTCATCGAGCGTCAGATGGTTGGCTATGAAGACGAGATGAACTACCATGCCCTGGGAACCATCTCCGAGCTTTTCGACGGCAATCCGCCCTTCCACGGACGCGGTGGCATGTCCTTTGCCATGAATGTGGCAGAGATACTCCGCACGCTGAATTTACTTGAGAAATACACATACCAAAAATAATAGGAGGAACGGTTTATGAAAGTACTAATGTTTGGATGGGAGTATCCTCCTCATGTGTTCGGTGGTCTTGCCACCGCCAATTTCGGTATCAGTCAGGGTCTTCATGCCCAAGGAGATATCGAGACCATACTCTGTCTGCCAAAACCCTTTGGTGACGAGGACACCAGTGCAGCCACCATCGTGGCAATGAACTGCGTTCCCATCGCCTATCGTGATGTAGACTATGACTACGTGAAGAATCGTGTGGGCAATATCATGTCGCCGGAGATGTACTATCGGCTTCGCGACCACATCTATGCCGACTTCAACTACATGAATGTCAACGACCTGGGTGCCCTTGAGTTTGCAGGCGGCTATCCCGGCAATCTTCACGAAGAAATCAACAACTACTCTATCATTGCCGGCCAGGTGGCTCGCAGCTTCGACTTTGACATTATCCATGCACACGACTGGCTCACCTATCCCGCCGGCATCCACGCCAAGCAAGTGAGCGGCAAACCTCTTTGCATCCATGTGCATGCGACAGACTTCGACCGCAGCCGCGGCAAGGTGAACCCCACCGTCTACTCTATCGAGAAGAACGGTATGGACTGGGCTGACTGTATCATGTGCGTGAGCGAGCTCACCCGTCAGACCGTCATCAACCAATACCATCAGGATCCGCGCAAGTGTTTTACCGTACACAATGCGGTTTATCCTCTGAAGAAAGAGTTTGACGAGATTCCACGTCCCGACCATACAGGCAAGGACAAGGTGGTTACCTTCCTGGGACGTATCACCATGCAAAAGGGTCCCGAGTATTTCGTTGAAGCAGCCAACATGGTGCTCCATCGTACGCGCAATGTCCGTTTCTGCATGGCAGGTTCGGGCGACATGATGGATGCCATGATTTATCTGGCAGCCGAACGCGGCATCGCTGACCGATTCCACTTCCCCGGCTTCATGCGAGGCAAGCAGGTGTACGAGTGTCTGAAAGACTCGGATGTATACGTCATGCCTTCCGTGAGCGAGCCTTTCGGCATCTCTCCCCTCGAAGCCATGCAGTGTGGCACACCGACCATCATCTCCAAGCAGAGCGGTTGCGCCGAGATTCTGCACAACTGTATCAAGGTAGACTACTGGGACATCCATGCCCTGGCAGACGCCATCTACTCCATCTGCGCCAACGACAGCCTCTTCAACTACCTGAAAGAGGAAGGCAAACGCGAGGTTGACCAGATTACATGGGAGAAGGTGGGTGCCTGGATACGCCAACTCTATCTTCAGACCCTGGGATGGGAATGATTATCAACAGGAATAACAGACATCAGTAAAAATAAAGAATACGTTTATGAAAACAATATGCTTATATTTTGAGATACATCAGATTATACATCTCAAGCGCTATCGTTTCTTCGACATAGGCACCGACCATTACTACTATGATGACTATGAGAACGAACGTAGCATCAGCGACATTGCCTCCCGCTCCTACATGCCAGCACTGGAGACATTGCTGACAATGATTAAAGAGAACGAGGGTTACTTCAAAGTTGCCTTCTCACTGTCAGGCGTCGGTATGGAGCAGCTTGAAATGCACGCCCCACAGGTGCTTGCCAAATTGCAGGAACTGAATGAGACTGGCTGTGTAGAATTCCTCGCAGAACCTTATTCTCATGGACTTTCTTCACTGGCCAATGAGGAATCGTTTGCTGACGATGTAAAGAAACAGGCAGCCAAAGTGGAGGAATACTTCGGCAAGAAGCCTACCGTTCTGCGTAACTCCTCACTCATCTACAGCGATGACATCGGCTGCCAAGCCGCACAGATGGGCTTTGAGGGTATGCTTACCGAAGGTGCCAAGCACGTACTGGGATGGAAGTCGCCCCACTATGTTTACAACTGCAACATAGCTCCCAATCTGAAACTGCTGCTTCGTGACGTTGAACTGAGCGACGACATCTCCCTGCGCTTTAACAATACCGAATGGGAAGGTTATCCTCTCTTTGCCGACACCTATATCAACCGCATTGCATCCCTTCCTGAAGAGGAACAGATTATCAACATCTTCATGGAACTGTCTGCTTTGGGTATCGCTCAGCCCCTCTCATCCAACATCCTTGACTTCATCAAGGCACTGCCCGCCTGTGCCCGTGCCAAGGGCATCACCTTCTCTACCCCAACAGAAATCTGCCGCTGCACCAAGAGCGTAGGAGCTCTCGACGTACCCGACACATTGTCTTGGGTTGACGAAGAGCGCGACGTCAGCTGCTGGTTGGGTAATGCCATGCAGCGCGAAGCATTCAACAAGCTGTATAGCGTGGCTGACCGTGTCCGCATCGCCCGTGACCCCCGAGTATGTCAGGACTGGGACTATCTGCAGGCAAGCAACAACTTCCGCTTCATGACAACCAAGCCATCCAACGTGGGACTCGACCGTGGTATCTACAGCAACTCTTTCGATGCTTTCACCAACTATATGAATATATTGGGTGACTTCATCAACCGCGTCAACAGCCTCTATCCCGAGGAAATTGACAACGAGGAACTGAATGGACTGCTCACCACCATCAAGAACCAGGGTGACGAGATTGAGATGAAAGACAAGGAAATCATCCGTCTCAAGACCAAGTTAGAGAAGATGCAGGCCAACGAGGAGAAACTGAAGGCCAAAGCTGCCAAGCCAGCTGCTGCTCCCAAGAAAAGAGCAACCCGGAAAAAGGCAACTGACAATCCTGCAGAAGAGGCATAACACCTCAGCATGGACTGACAGATAGCGCTTCTTTTGGAGCATCACTCAAAATAAACCCCGGCAGGAAATCTTCTTGCCGGGGTTTAAAAATGGGTGGATCTTGAGCTATATGACCACCACTGGTGTATATTTTCAGTTGGTAACAGATTATTTCTTGAGAGTGGGTTCGCAGGTCAGGTCTACGCCGAGCTTCTTGAATATCTTGCGGTCTACTTCACTGAGCATCACCGTGCAATGAACCTGACAGCCACGCAACTGAGGCAACTGTTCCAATGCCCGACGACAGTTATCGTCATTCTGAGAGAGCACTGAGAGAGCTACCAAGACTTCATCTGTATGCAGTCGAGGGTTATGTCCACCCAAATAGTTGGTCTTGGTAAACTGGATGGGTTCTATCATCGACTGGGGAATCAGTTTGGTATCGTGATTGATGCCAGCCAGATGCTTCATGACATTCAGCAGCAAGGCAGCACTACATCCCAAGAGCAGACTGGAGTGTCCGGTAACGATGGTTCCGTCTTCCAGTTCAATGGCTGCCGACGTGTGTCCTGTCCGTCTGAGGCACTCTTTGGCAGCTACCGTCGTACGACGATAGTCGGTATTGATTTTAGCCTGTTTGAAGAGCAACTGTATCTTGTCAATCTCTGCCTCATTACAAGCCCCAGAAACCAGTTTGTTGGTAGCCTCGTAATAACGGCGTACAATCTCATTCTTCGATGCCTGACAGCAAACCTCATCATCGCATATACAGAATCCTACCATGTTGACACCCATATCAGTAGGCGACTTATAGGGATTAGAGCCATAGATGCCCTCAAAGAGCGCATTGAGAACAGGGAATATCTCGATGTCTCGATTATAGTTGATGGCTATTTTGTTATATGCTTCCAGATGGAAGGGGTCAATCATGTTCACATCATTCAGGTCGGCTGTCGCTGCCTCGTATGCGATGTTAACAGGATGTTTCAGGGGCAGATTCCATACGGGGAAGGTTTCGAACTTGGCATAGCCTGCTCTCACCCCTCGTTTGTTCTCATTATAAAGCTGACTGAGACATACTGCCATCTTGCCGCTACCGGGTCCCGGTGCAGTCACTATCACCAAAGGTCTTTCTGTCTTGACAAAATCATTCTTTCCAAAACCCTCGTCAGAGGCTATCAGCTCCACATTGTGGGGATAGCCCTCAATCAGATAATGGCAGTAAGTACGGATGCCATCACGCTCTAATCGCTGACGGAAAGCCAGCGCGGCGGGCTGTCCGTTGTAGTGGGTTATAACGACAGAGCCAACCATGAATCCAAGGTTCATGAATTCGCCCCTCAGGCGGAGCACATCTTCATCGTAGGTAATACCCAAGTCAGCACGTTTCTTGTTCCTTTCGATGTCGGTAGCACTGATAACAATCACTATCTCAATGCTATCGCTCAGTTTCTGAAACATTTTCAACTTGCTGTCGGGCTGAAATCCCGGCAACACTCTGCTGGCATGATGGTCGTCAAAAAGCTTGCCTCCCAATTCGAGATACAACTTGCCGTCAAACTGGGAGATACGTTCTTTGATATGTTCAGACTGGATAGTCTGATATTTGTCTGTATCGAATCCTATTCTCATAACGGGATGCAAAGGTAATGATTTTTTTTGTTTCCTGTTTTCTCAAAAGGAAGTTTTTTTCTTTTCAAGTCGATTCCGACCACACTTTTTCAGAAATCAAGTGTGCGACTGCCATCCGTTTCTGCCTTGATCGTCACACGCACAGCATCTTCTGGCAACAGGTCTTCTATCAGCTCAGGCCATTCGATGAAACAGACGGCTCCGCTGTAGAAATAGTCTTCGTAGCCCATATCATACACTTCCTCCAACTTCTTGATACGATAGAAGTCGAAATGATAAATCAAGCTGCCTGTGGTGTCACTCTGATACTCATTGACGATGGCAAATGTGGGCGAAGTAATCACGTCGCTCACACCTAATTCCTGACAGACTGCCTTGATGAAAGTCGTTTTTCCTGCACCCATGGAGCCATAGAAGGCGAAGACGCGTGCCTGTCCCATAGCGTCTACAAAGCTGCGGGCAGCCTCATGGATGGATTCGATATTCTGTATTTTCATTGTTGCTATACTATGATGGTTGAAAATATCTGTTCACTTTCTTTTCTTCCCACGCATGGTGATAAGCGGAATAATCATCTCTTCCATCGAGATACCTCCATGCTGAAAAGTATTCTTATAATAAGAGACATAATAGTTATAATTGTTGGGATAAGCAAAGAATGAATCACCGGTAGCAAAAACGTATGCCGTACTGAGATTGGGCGAAGGCAGATGAGCCTTCTGCGGTTCGCGTATCACAAAGAGTTCCTTGCTGTCAAATCCAAGGTTCTTGCCCAATTTGTAGCGCAGATTGGTATTGGTGTTACGGTCTCCGATGATTTTTACCGGTTTGTTGGCACGGATGGAACCATGGTCTGTCGTCACCACCACTTCGTATTCACTCTGTGCCAGTTGCTTAAAGAGTTCCGAGATGACAGAATGACTGAACCAGCTATGGGTAATAGACCTGTAAGCCGATTCGTTGTTGGCCAGTTCGCGTACCATCTTTGACTCAGTACGGGCATGACTGAGCATGTCGATGAAATTGAAAACTACCACATTCAGGTCGTTGGAAGCAAGCTGTCTGAAACGTTGCATCAGTTTTTCCGCTCCATGAGAGTCATTGATTTTGTGATAGGAGAACGTGTCGTGCCGACGGTATCGCTCCAACTGGGTCTTAATCAGTTCTCCCTCGTTCAGGTTCTTGCCTTCCTCCTCATCCTCATCAACCCAAAGGTCTGGAAACATTTGCGCAATCTTATTGGGCATCAGACCGCTGAAGATGGCATTACGGGCATATTGGGTTGCCGTCGGGAGAATACTGAAATAGAGTTCCTCCTCAATATCGAAGTTCTCTCCCAACTCACGCGCAATCATTCTCCACTGGTCATAACGGAAGTTATCCAACACGATCATAAATACCTTCTTATGGTCGTTCAGCAGCGGGAACACCTTACGCTTGAACACCTCCGGACTGAGTATAGGCCTGTCTGCTGCCGAACCGTTGGGCGACAGCTGTCCCATCCAGTCAAGATAATGTTTGCGCACAAACTTGGCAAAACCGTTGTTGGCATCCTCTTTCTGCATCTGCAACATCTCTGTCATGTTACTGTCGGTAAGACTGAGTTCCAGTTCCCAGTGTGTCAGTTTCCGATACAACTCCACCCAGTCCTGCCAGTCTCTGCAATCCTGTATCTGCATGGCAATCTGCTGGAAATTTTGCTGATAGCCAGACTGTGTCACCTCTGCCACTATCTCCTTTCGGTGGATATTCTTCTTGAGCGAGAGCAGTATCTGATTGGGATTGACCGGTTTGATAAGATAGTCGGCAATTTTCGAACCGATGGCCTGGTCCATGATATTTTCCTCCTCACTTTTCGTCACCATCACCACTGGCACACCCGGCTGCATCTCCTTGAGCCTCTGCAGGGTCTCCAGACCACTCAGGCCAGGCATCATCTCATCAAGCAATACCAGGTCGAAACTATGTTGTGCAAACTGATCGATGGCATCGGTACCATTGGTCACCGTCACCACCTCATATCCTTTCTTCTCCAGGAAGAATATCTGTGCTTTCAGCAGGTCAATTTCATCATCAACCCATAATAACAGTCCGTTGCTCATAATCTGTATGTCGTATGAATATCTGTAAACTTATAAATATGTTGCCCTGTCAGCATCAGCGATAGAAATCTTCATCGAAGTCGAAGCCACCGCCATTGTTCTCATTGGCACCATTGCCAGATACCCCAGGCAGCCAGTCGTCTTCAGCTCCATGACCTTCATCCTGCGAATCTTCTTCATCATCCTCCGGAGAACGCTGTTCGATGGTCTCGGGTATGGTAAGTAGTTCTTCATCGCTAATCTGCAGAGGAGCGAGCGACTCTTCAAAGAATTTCTCGTATTCCACATAGCTGTATCTTGTACCCAGCAGCTTCAGGTTGTCCTGACTGATGATGATACGACGACATCCTTGCAGATGCTGGCGCATGGTTTCGTCCGAATAAAGCTGTCGGGCGTATTGCAATGCTTCATCGTAACTCAGGAAACCACTGATAAGCATACGGCTGATGCCCTCATCTTCATCGGTGGCAATGTCGAAGTTTCTCACCATAAAGTTAGTGAAGTTATAGCGTGCCATCTCAAAGAGCAGCTGATTGACATTGACAGAATCTGCCTGGTAAGCCAGCAGGAAGATGTAGCTGGTGTTGCGCTCTACGGACAGGGTATCTGTAGATGTGGAGTCGGATGCAGTATAAGCAGCGCCACGGCGCGACCAGATGTCCCCAACGTCAAACTTGCCTCCGTGGAGGGTCTTGCCTTCCTGCACGCCCTTCACTATCATACCTGCCATCGGAGACACCTCACTGTCAGGATAACGTTCAACCACCGTCTTCAATCTCACCAAGCTGCTGTCAATCTCACCCTCGTTGAGCAATGTCAATCCCTCTACAAAGAGGAACTTGGCTCGGTGCAATCCCAAGGGGAATCGCTGCTCTGACAACTGGGCATTGGCAAACACCTCCTCTACCCTATTCTCCTTAAAGGCATCATAGGTAGCGGCATAGAGAGAGTCTTCAATATGGACACCAAAACGGGCGTTCTCCTCAAAGAAAGGATCACTGAGCAGGATGGTCCACTGACTCTCAGGATAGTTGGTTTGAAGATGCGACAGGCATTCGTCTGCCCTCTCTTTGCGCTGCATACGCGAATAGAGCAGGAACAGATGATACCATGCCTCGTCATTCTTGTCGTAATCAGCGTATTGCGAAGTGAGTCTCAACAGTGCCTTTTCTCCCAGAGGCAGATTGTCAAGCTTGTCCTTGAAGATAATACCCGAATGGAGCAATCCGTCTTTGATGATATCATCACTGGCAGCCTTCTGTTCTTCGGTAAAAGGTATCTGAGCCAGGTAATACTCACGCTTGTGAGGGTCATTGGCAGCACTGTCTGCCTGTTCCTCCTTCTTTTCCTTGTCGTTTTTCCCATCCAAAGCCAATGAATCGGTCTTCAAAGAGTCGGCATTCTGTTCCAGTGTATGATCGCCCTCGTCAGCACCTTCCTCACCGTCACTGTTGTCAGCCAGATTCACGACGGTTCGGTTGTTACGCTGCCAGTCATCCACATTCTCACGCTTACCCCACAACTGCTGGAAAGCAGTCTTTCCCTGATTGACGGTCATAGGGTTATAGAAATAGAATGTGGCATTCTTATTGTCCTGATTTTGGTTCGCATTCTGCTGGTTCGCATTGTTCTTGCGCAGATTATTACCCGTAGCGTTCTGCTTTTGCAGCGCCTGTTCGGCAGCAGCTTCCTCGGCCTTTCGTTTTTCCTCTTTTTCTTTCTTGATCAGTGCCTCTATCACACGGTCAATGGCTTCCAGACGTTCCTTTTCAGGCAATGTAGCCAAGACCTGCAAAGAATCTTGCAGATATACGGCATCCGTATAAGGCACCAGTTCGTCCAGCACCTTCGAGCGTCCGTCCAGCTGTTCATAGTCGGGACGGTCTTTATCCAACAGTCCAATAGCCTCACCATAGCAGCGTTTGGCATCGCTGTACTTCTCTTTCTCCCAATAAAGGTTACCCAAGGTAAGCAGCAAGACACCCTTTTCAATTCCGCTTCGGGTGGCTTTCTCATTGCCCTTTTCGTATGCAGCGATGGCCTGCAAGGTGTCTTTTTTCATCAGGTATATATTTCCCAAAGCATAGTATACCTGATCCAGATATTCTGCATTCTTGTCTGAGGCAGCCATCCTCTTCAGCTTGCGTATCATCTGGCTGGAGCGCTGTCCCGCCATCACTTCCGTCTGAGCGATACGTGCATTAAACTCCAGTTCGTACGGAGGATTCATCCTGACCACTTTCTTGAATGCATGATAGGCCTCCGTCTGATGACCCAATTCGCGTTCCACCTGACCCATGAGATACCACTCGCGGGCTTTCTGTTTGCGGCGTTTCTCATGGCTGATGACCTTTTTCAGATAGGGCACAGCTTCTGCATACTGTCGGCTGCGCAGATAATAGTCAGCCAGGGTGTAATCCCAATCGGTCTGGGCGCGGTAGTGCATGGTGTCGCGCCGCATCTTCGTGATGACATCTTCAGCATCATACAGCCAGTCCAGCTCCACATAGCTCTTGGCAAGCCAGGCACGGGCAATACCGTTGATAGCTGGCTGAGTGGCATACAGACGTGACATGTAACTGAAAGTGGCAGCAGCCTCATCGAAACGTCCCGACTGAAACTGCGCCTTTCCCATCAACAGCCATGCCTTCCAGATAAAGGGATTATACTCCCTTCTGCCCAGCCATTCTATATCTTTGGCGGTCTTGCGACGACTCTTTTTCCATTCGGGTCGTTTCTTGATACTATGCAACTTGATAGCTTTCTCGCATTTCTCGATGGCACGGTCGAAATTACCCTTTCCCAGTTCGCGACTGTTCTTGTTACCAACGGTATAAAGGGGTATCATCTCGGTGAAGTTGTCTTTATTGCCATTCTCCTTTTCCTCCGAGCCGTCGATAAAGGCAAGACTACCATTATAATAGGTATTATAACGGGCGTTGAAGGAATGCCACCAACGTGTACGACTGGTGTTGTTCTTCGTTGAACAAGCAGCCGTAAGCAAGGTCAAGAGCAGCGGCAACAGCCAGCCTCCTCTTACCCTTCCGGGTATATGATATCGTGGTTTCTGTTTCATCTTTTCTTTTTAAACCGAAAAACCACACTTTTTATTGTCCTCAGGACCACATAATTCACAATAGAAATGCAGATGATGGCGGCACCAGAGGGGACATTGAACCAATAAGACAGAGCCAAACCCAGCATGCAACAGAGACATCCGAAGAGGATGCTGAACGCTATCATACCACTCATACGGTGGGTAAACAGCAATGCCGTGGTCTGAGGAATGGTGAGCATACTTATCACGAGCACTATTCCCACCAAACGAAGCGTAGCCACGATGGTCGTAGCGATAATCACCATCATCAGGTATTCTATCCCGGCAACGGGCAGACGAAGGGAACGGGCAAAAACAGGGTCAAAAGCAACGGCACGGATGGCACGGAAGAAAAGGGCGAAAAGCATGGCGGTAAAGACAGTGATGCCAGAGAGCAACCAGAGGTCGGTTTGGGAGATTGTCAAGATACTGCCAAAAAGATAAGAAGACAAATCACTCATAAACCCAGGAGTGAGGAAACAGCAGATGATACCGACACTCATGCCGAAAGTCCAGAACATGGCAATGGCGGAATCTTCACGCACTCTCCCCCGCGACGTCAGCCACTGTATACCACAGGCACTGCCTACGGCAAAAAGCAGAGCACTGACGATGGGATTGAAACCCAAATAAACGCCCAAGCCAATACCTCCCAAAGAAGCATGGGAAAGTCCACCACTGATAAATACCAGCCGACGGCTCACTATATAGGAGCCTATATAGCCACACAGCACACTGGCAAGCACACTGCCCATCAGGGCATTTTGGAAAAAGCTATAATCTAATATGCTCATGTCTTTCAGTTCTCTCTCAGCAGCATAACCTCATCCTTCACCTGATCGGGCAACTCAATGCCTCTCAGATTCAGGCTGCGACACCACGCTGCTACTTCTTCCTGTCGCATGGTTTCAAACACCTGTCTGAACTGTTCTGCCTCGTCGTCACTATAATCGCACGACGGACGGCGAGCATAAACATCCAGTTCTTCATCATCAAAATATTCAATGTCGCGCACCGCAGCCTCCAGCATACAGTCCTGCTCACATTTGCTGTTCTCACCCGTACATGTGGAGCAGTCAGAACCTGCGGTCACTACCGCATCTTCCACGTCAAACTCCTTGTCTGAACGACGGGACAACAAATCTGCCAGCTTCACACCCACTGCGGTAAGGAGCCCCAAGAAAGCGATTGCCACTATCAGCCACTCCATCAGGCTTTCTCTTGCTGGGGGTTAGACAATGCTACCTGGAACACTTCTTCCCAGAAATGGGGATAGGATTTGCGAACCACTCGCGGATTGTTGATCACCAACCCTGGGAAAAGTATGGCTGCCGGTGCAAACGACATGGCCATACGGTGATCTTCGTAAGTATCTATGGCAGGATTTTTGTCCACAGGACAGCGTTCTCCCTCCCAATGCAATTCACTGTCGTTTTTGCTTGTCACTACAAATCCCAATTTGCGCAATTCTGTCTTTAATGCTTCTATACGGTCAGTTTCCTTGATTTTCAGCGACTGCAGACCCGTCAAGTGGAAGTGGGTGCCCAGCAGGGCGCATGTCACCACAATGGTCTGTGCCAGGTCTGGGCAGTTGACGAAATCATAATGGAAACAGTCTACCGGCTTGCCTTCCTTGCGCAGCTTCAGGCTTCCGTCATTCTTGAACGTGGCAGAGACACCAAGCGACCGGAAGATATCCTTCACTACCGCATCTCCCTGCATACTCTCCTGCCACAATCCCCGGAGCGTCACCTCTGCATCGGTATCTCCACTGACAGCCACCATTTCGAACCAATAAGAGGATGCACTCCAGTCACTCTCCACGTCATACTCTCTTGGCACATATCCCGTGGGCTCTACTCCTATCTCGTCCTCGGCAGTCCATGCGGCAAGCGCTCCGAAATCAGCCATCATCTTCAAGGTCATATTGATATATGGACGCGAGATGATGTCTCCGGTCAGATGCAAGGTCAAGCCTTGACGTAACTTCGGTGCTATCATCAGCAAGGCCGAGATGAACTGCGAACTGACATTGCCACGCATCTCCACCCTGCCGCCACGCAATGTGCAACCGTTAATCCTCAATGGCGGGAATCCTTCCTGCTGCATATAGCTGATGTCGGCTCCCATATCCTGCAAGGCTTGCACCAAAGGAGCTATGGGACGCTGCAACATACGGGCACTGCCCGTGATGGTACGACATCCGGGAATCGTGGAAATATATGCGGTAAGAAAACGCATGGCAGTACCTGCAGCTCCTACATTCACCATTTCTTCCAGATGGCTCACCGTTTGAACCATGACGGCAGAGTCATCACAATCAGAGATATGATGCACCTTGGAAACGGCTTCTTCCGGAGCCTTACCCTCATTGGCAAGGCTGCTGATAAGCAAAGCTCTATTGCTGATACTCTTGGATGATGGCAACGTCACTCCAGTCCTTAAAATGGAGGGAATATGTATTTGAATGTTTGCAGGCAAGTCTGATTTCTGTTCCTTCATGGGATGTTTTTTAATATTCGTTACTCAAATCTCCTATTTCTTCCTTTCTCGGCTTCCGATTGTCAAGTATATATAAATAGGTGGTGCCGACAGGCAGCTTAGTTGTTGCAAAGGTACTCCAATCGGTTGAAATAGCAAAAGAAAAACTGCTTTTTATAGTGTTTTAAGAAATTCTTTTTGGCTTGTTCGCAGATTAAGACTAACTTTGTCACATGCTAATCACGATATCCATACTTGCAGTCACCATCATCATGTTTGTCATCGGCAAGATTCGTGCCGATGTGGTGGCTCTGTGTTCACTGACGTTGCTTATATTCCTCGGAATCCTCACTCCCAGCGAGGCTCTGGCAGGATTTTCCAGTCCCGTCATCATCAT
The DNA here is from genome assembly GCA_945834405.1 of uncultured Prevotella sp. Classification (GTDB taxonomy): domain Bacteria; phylum Bacteroidota; class Bacteroidia; order Bacteroidales; family Bacteroidaceae; genus Prevotella. The sequence goes on from CAMAHD010000017.1 coordinate 17,911, forward strand.
GATGGTAGGCTTGTTTGTGGTTGGAGGTGCCATCCTGCAAACGGGACTTGCCAAGGCTGCCAGCCAGAAAATCATGAAGATGGCAGGCAACAACGACACCCGTATGTTCCTCATGGTCATACTGGTGACAGCTGTCATCGGTGCCTTTGTCAGCAACACAGGAACCGTAGCACTGATGATGCCCATCGTTGTTTCCTTAGCGACACAGAGCAAGAAAAATGTATCAACGCTGCTCATGCCCCTTGCCTTTGCCAGCAGCATGGGCGGTATGCTCACCCTCATCGGCACGCCCCCCAACTTAGTGATTGACGAGGCGCTTCGCGAACAAGGTTTTCAAGGTCTTAGCTTCTTCTCTTTCTTTCCCGTAGGCGTGGTTTGTCTGATAGTAGGTATAGCTGTCATGCTGCCTCTCAGCCGGCTTTTCCTGCAGAAGAAGCACCAAAAAGCGGAACGGAGAGGAAAGACCCTGGAACAGTTGGTAAACGAATACCGTATCGTTCACGACGTAGAGGCTTTCAGAGTTGACGACCGTAGCGGAGTGGTTGGCCTGAGCATTGCCGATTTAAACCTTCGTGTCAAGTATGGCATCAACATCGTGGAAATCAGAACAGATGTATCCAAGCACAAAGGACTCATCAGGAACGTTACTCAAGATCTGCCCTCACTGAAAAGGAAGCTGGAGGCAGGAGACATTCTCTATCTGCAGGGTGACAAGAAAGCCATTGATACCTTTGTCATGCAAATGAGCCTCTACAGGATAGAAGGAGCAGAAATGGAGTTTTTCGACTTGGGCGTAGCCGAGATCGTAGTGATGCCCCAGTCGAGGCTGGTAGGCACCCTCTTGAGAGACTCCCGGTTCAGAGAGCAATATAACGTGAATATTCTGGGTATCAAACGTGGCAAGGATTATATCACAGACCAACTTCCTGAAGAAAAGCTTCATGCAGGAGATACCCTGCTGATACAAGGAAAATGGGAGGATATCAATCGTATTGATACCGAAGAGGACGATTGGGTTCTGCTGGGACAGCCTCAGGAGATGGCAGCCCACGTCACCCTCGACTACAAGGCTCCACTTGCCGCCTTCATCATGCTTATGATGGTAGCCGCTATGGTGTTCGACTTTATCCCCATCGCTCCCGTCACAGCGGTGATGGCAGCAGGCTTGCTGATGGTAGTATCGGGGTGTTTCCGGAGTGTAGATGCCGCCTATAAGACCATCAACTGGGAGAGTATCGTGCTCATTGCAGCCATGATGCCCATGGCGACAGCCCTGGAAAAGACAGGAGCCTCTGCCCTGCTCAGCCATTCCTTGGTAAGCGGACTGGGTTCGATGAGTCCTATCATACTGCTCTGTGGAGTATACTTCACCACATCGCTGCTTACCATGTTCATCAGCAATACAGCCACCGCCGTACTGATGGCTCCCATCGCCATGAGTGCTGCCACCGAGATGGGACTGAGCCCCTACCCCTTCCTCTTTGCCGTCACCCTGGGGGCAAGCATGTGCTTTGCGTCCCCCTTCTCCACACCACCCAATGCGCTGGTGATGCATGCCGGCAACTATTCCTTCAGCGACTATGTCAAGGTGGGTCTGCCACTGCAGATTATCATGGGCATCGTCATGACTTTCGTGCTGCCTCTGCTTTTCCCGTTTTAATGGAAGTGTCGCGTATCACCAGCTTCTGTGGCACAATCTTCTTGTAGATGGTCTTGTCGCCTCCCACAGCTTTCAGCAATAAGCTGCAAGCCGTCTGCCCCATCAGCTTCGACTGGTCGACGATGGCCGAAAGGCGTGGCGTAACATATGCAGCGTGGGCATCGTCAGTAAAGCCGATGATGGCTACATCTTCGGGAATATTCAGTCCCATATCTTTCACGGCAGTAAAAGCAGCAAAGGTGATGATATCGTTAAACGCAAGAATGGCATCGGGTCTGTTGGGTTTCTGCAGTAAGGTTGTTGTATTTTTCAGAGCCACATCATAGTCGATGATATCACATGACACCAATTCCCTGTCGATAGGAATCTTGTTTTCGCGTAATGCTTCGAGGTAGCCGTGCTTTCTTCTGCGAACCATGTCCAGATGGTTAGGTCCACCGATAAAGGCTATGCGCTTGCTGCCATGATCAATAAGATGTTGGGTAGCCAGTTGAGCTGCCTCGTCACCATTGGCCGTGACTGACGAGAATTTATCAGTCATGTATGTACGTCCAAAGAAAACCAGCGGTATACCCATCTTCGCTATTTCTTCGTAATGGGCATAGTCTGTGGTGCTCTGAGCAAGACATGCGATGATACCTTCGACATGCATGCTGATAAAATTGTCGATGGCTTTAGCTTCGGCATTGAAGTCCTCGTGACTGTTGGCGCTGATGACCGAATATCCCGACTTGGTAGCTTCCTCCTCGATGCCGTCGAGCACGGCAGCATAATAATGAGTAAGCAGATTGGGAACCACCACACCGATAATCTTGGGTGCATCCTTGCGGAGCCCCTGAGCAAAGGGATTAGGCCGATAGTTTAACTTCTGCGCCAAATCCTTCACTTTCTCCTGCATATCCTTTCCAATCTCCGGACTGTTGCGCAACGCTCTGCTCACAGTAGCAATGCTCACGCCCAGTTCCTTGGCTAAATCTTTCAATGATGTACGATGCTTGTTTGCAGACATAGTTAATGAGATGTTTTTCGTTTGTTCTTTAAATAGTATTGATAATAAGTGTTGCGTGTGCTGTATCCTCCCCAAAGGAAGGTTTGCGGCTTTTCATGACACTTTTCTGCTATTATTCATCTTAGGCATTGCAAAAATAAGAAAAAAAAGCCGAAACCGCAAACGTTTACGTATTATTTTCTCCAATTTGGTAGCAAATCTATACATTTTTATCCGTATCTTTGCATCGAAATTAGAATGAGTAATGAATAGTTGATAATAAGTTAGTTAGAAAACAAAAAGCAAGGCCGTCGGGAGACACCCTTGCTTTTTTTATTTTTTCATGTGTCACCAAGCATCGGATTAGTCGCTAAGTGATGGGGAAAAACAATTTATATGTAATAGTCAGATGCGTCAATGAGTCCGGCACGTAGGGCATATTTGGTGGCTTCGTGAATCGTGTTGACCCCCAATTTACGGAAAATGTTCTTGCGGTGCGTATTGACAGTATGGAAACTGGAGAAACGCTTTTCAGCAATCTCCCTGGTGGTGAGTCCCATGGCAATATCTTGGGGATCGGAAATGTATATATTCATCATTGTGTTAAAACTTGAGTGAGAAACGGACACGAACACCTTGTTTTGAGCCTTCATTCGACTGGATGTAACTCAAGCGCCTTACATATTCAACGTGAAAAAAGCGGAAAATATTGTGTAAACCCATTGACATTTCAAGATATGGGCGTGACGACTGCATCGGATGACAAGCAACAGGAAGGGACACATCGGCATTGCAGGAAGACAAGGAACCCCACATGGCTCTCAAAGCCAGTGCTTCTCTCCAACGCAGATGACGCAGGAACGGAATACGGTTGAGCAACTTGCCATTCATGTCCCAGGCAAGCTCTCCCATCAGGAAACGGTCTGCAATGAGTTCCATGTCACCCAAGAGCGCAAAAGCTCCGGGACTGGACACATACGACAGACTTGCTGGCGGCAGAGGCAAGAGCTGGAAGGGGGTCTTGTTCCACAACAGCACTCCCCTTGCATAGAGGTCCACCATACCCCAACTGTTCAGGTGACAACGGCGGAAAGCCTCTGCCTCTGTCTTGTTCCAGTGGCATTGCGAACCGAGCACACCTTGCAATCCCACCGTGTGGGCAATGGCGAGCACAGGTGCATCCTTGTTGAGCCATCGTCTGCCTGTCTTTCCCACAAGGACCTTCTCCTTAGGTGCATAACGTAGAGCGAGAGTCAGGGAGGTCGTACGCAGACTGTTTTCTGCCACTCCCAGCCATTCCCCCGGATGTATTACCGACAGGCGCTGGGTTTGGAAGGCCAGCGTGGTTCCAAGCCCCCATTTCTCTTCCCTTCCGAGGGATAGCGTCTGCCGTTCAACTCCCTGATAGCGCATGGAGCGGTACCACTTGAGCATCGTGGTGATGTCATCCTGTTCCTGAAAAGCTGATGGTCTAAGCCATAAGTTGCGGGAACTCTCTGCCGGTGCAGAGAGAGCAGAGGTAGAGGAGAAGGATACGTAACGGAACGGGAACTCATCCCTGTGGTACTTCTTCTTGTTCAAGGAAAAAGTAAACGTGGCACGGTAATAGTTTTCGCGACTGTGGAAACCACGGGCGTAAAACCCATCCAGAAAGAGTTGGGGATGCAGCAGAGCCGTAGTCTGCGCCCCTACTTGCAGCCGCAAGCCATCAATACGATTGGCAGTAAGCATACTAGTCAGCGGACCGATATCAACGAGATTGGGATGTTTCTCTCCACCTGTTTCGATGTATTTTTCTGCAATCCAGGATGCAGCATGGCGCAAAAAGCCAAGGGACGACTCCCTGCGTATATCATCCATAAATCGGTCCATGCGACGTTCTCCGGAAGTCAGTTCCAACGGTCGCATCCGATTCCACCAGTCCTCACTGCGGGTAGTTGCTGCGTCATCCGTCATCTTTCGGCTGTAACAGCTGTCTGCCTGCTGCACAAAAGAGTAGCCCTGCAGGCGCGTATTGCGGACGATGAGGGCACGTTGCAGGAAACGGAAAAGCATCAGTTCGATAGCCATGTCGTCCTGTACCAGCATCCACGCACCTTGAGGTCCCACACGGTCAAACTCCTGCAATACCAGCATCTGTTCAACAAAGTTGACCCCAGTAGGGATAGGCAACGACAACTCACAGCGTCTCAGCTGCCAGGAGCCATCCATCATCACATACAGCAATCCCGTGAAACCGAAGTCATACTGATTGGCAGGATGGAAGTAAATCTGATAACAGCTGTCTGTGCCAATGGTGAGCGTATCAGCCATGGTATAATGGTAAAAGGCGATAGCATCATCGGCAATGGGAGATGCAAAGGTATGCTGCAGAAGGCGGATGCTTTCATCGTACACATCCACGTCAGTGAAGAAGTCGCGCAAGGTGGCTGTCAGCCGTTCTCCTGTAGTAAAGAGCGAACCTATGCCGCTCGAACGCTCTGCTTCGGTATGCCACGTTTCCGTCTCGGGGCTGCGCCGCCAATACCGCCACTCCAGCGTCTCCGAAAGAGCCAGCGGCATGATGAGCCTTCCATTGTAGGTACAAGGCTCCACCTGTTGCAAGGCACCGGGCAGACGAGCGAGGAAACCCTGACGCAGGTCTTCCGGACGCACATCGTTGGCAGACAGCGTGAGCTTGCGATAGCGTCTGTAGCGGCAGTAAGGCTGGTTGTCAGCCCTACCCTTGCTCTTATTGGCTATCACCTGCCGCATCACCTCCACCGCCGGATTGTTCTTCCTGCTGTAATGTTTGCGCTGGGTAGCCACCACAACCTCGCGGATAGCGTGGGTACGATTATACCAGCGAGCCGTGTCCAGGCTCAACTCAGGATTGAGTTGGGCATGCACGACAGAGCTCATCGTTCCCAACCAGAGCAGCAACAGCAGACGGAGGCAGGGATGCATCAGGCTTCTTGACCGAAATAACGCTCATCCAGACGGGCACAGAAATGCTCGTGACGGCGGTGCATATACACATACATGCCAGAGAGTATCAACACCTCTGCCAAGGGGAACAGGTAAGGAACCTGCAGCAGACAGGAGAGATAGATGGTAATGGCACGCACATTGAAAGTAAGCATATTGGTATACTTCATCAATGGCAGTGATTCCCTGCGGAAATCTTCACGCAACTGGCGTGGCATGTCTGAAGCATCGGGATAATGACTGCGTACATGCCTGTAAAACTTCTGGAACTGAGGGGTGCGCTTCTCCTGACTGGCACAATAATTACCATAGAAAAAGAAATAAAGCCAGGAGAACCAGTCGCGCCATCCAAAGGTTTTGAGTTTCTGTCTCTGCGTCTCGGCATCATCCAGTTCGCTGCCGCTCTTGCCTAAGAGGAAGTAAAGGTGAATCTGTCGGTAATAATCCGACAAGGAACTTTGGGGAGAATGGAAAAACACCCCAGCCACCAAACAGAGGAGGAAGATGGAGAAGCCCCATTCCTGACCTCCCAGGAACGGAACAGGCTGGTGATAAAGTCGCAGAACGATGGCCAGATAGATGGCGAAGAACCATACATCTCCTGAAAAACCATCAAGCACCCTTCCCAGCAAGGTCTTCTGTCCTGTGATACGTGCCAGCTGCCCATCGGCAGAGTCGCAGAAATTGGCTAACATGAGGAACACGATGCCCAAGACATTATGTTGCCAATCGGTATAATAGAACATCCATCCAGCTGCTGCACCGAGAAAGATGGAAATGATGGTGATGGTATTGGGATGGATATGCATCGCCTTGCAAGCCAACGCCAAGACTAATCCTATGGGACGGTTGAAATGGATGTCGAGCCATTCTTCTGTATCATCCGACTTGAAGGAGGCTCTGAGCAGTTCGTTGAATTTCTGTCTGTTCATGATTATTTGGATCTGTTCATGATTATTTCTGACGGAGGAATTGTTCGGCTTTCTGAATATCCGAGGCATGGTCTATATCCAGCACCTTGGTGAAGGGATAGGCTTTCAGTCGACGCCCGTCGGCGACCAGTGCCCTTTGAAAATTACGCATACGGCTCTCCCCTCTTTCCATACATCCCTGCAGGGTTTCGATGGCGGAAGCCGTCAGTCCGTAAATACCTCCAGAGATAAAACGGCAGGAGGATGAACGGTCGAGAAATCCTGTGATGTTCAGACTTTCATCGGTATCTACATACAGCGGCTTCTCATCGTCAATATAGTCGGTAACGCCCATCATGCCGTCAGCCTCACCCCTTTCCACTGCCTGTCGGAAGGCACTGATATAGCTCTTGAACTCTTCCGGCCTGAATATGGTATCTACCGTTGTCATGCAGAAAGGACCGTCTGTCAGATGAGGACTCAGCTCAAAGAAGCTGTGCATACTGCTGGGTGTAGTCTTCACCACGAGCGTGAGGGGCACCTCACTGCCAAAGAGCTTTTCGTTCTGAAGCTGACGCAGATGCTGTTCCACCAAGGGGTTCAGCGTGTTGCAGATGACCACTATCTCCTCGGCATCATTGTCGAGGAAAATCTTCATCAGACGGTCTATCAAGGCTTGTCCCTCCACTCTTACAAGCGGCTTGGGTTCTTGGATGCCTTCGGCTGCCAGTCGGCTGCCCTCTCCGGCAGCAATGATTGCATACTTCATGTATTTCCGTGTTTATATATTGATGTAATTCAAGAAGAGTATTTTGTATTTCTATGAGTGATTGTTTGCATATCAAGATGAGAAAATACATAGAGCGTTTTCATCAGAAAGTCATTCTGACCATGAAGCGGACACCATCGCGTTGCGCCGTGGGCAGGTCGAGATAGTTCAGACGACGAACATACTCCACATGCAACAGTTTGAAGATATTGTGTACACCGAGTGAAAGCTCCACGTACGGAGTCTTGGAATCCATCACAAAGGAGGTGGACGGGAATGCCATCAGCAACGGCGACCCTTCGTTCTGCTGTAGGAAGGGATTATTCTTGTCCGACAATTCTCCCCACAGACACTTCACGGCGATATACTCTCTCCATTTGAGTTTCTTCAGAAGCGGTATGCGGTTGAAAATCTTTCCGTTGAGGTCCCAGCTTATCTCTGCACTGGCAAAGCGGTCGTTGAGGAACTCCATATTGTTAATCATCTGGAAGGTCTGGTCCTGAATGATATAGGAAAGGTTGGTAGCGGGCATACACAAGAGGGGGAAAGGAACCTTCTCCCACTGTATACCTCCGCGCAGATAGCAGTCAATCTTTCCCCAGCTTTTCATCCAGAAGCGTTTGTAGATGCTTGCCTCCGTATAGTTATAGCTGTAATCACCCCCAAACAGGTTCTTGATGCCCAGGGTATGACTGATGGTGAAGACAGGCGCATCGAGGTTGATTTTCAGTCGGCGCTGCTTGGTATTGATAAAGGTTTCACCGGGAGCAAAGCGTAGCTCTGCGCGCAGCTCTGTCGTTCTTATCTTCACCGATGGCTGCATGAGGGGATTCACTCCGTCCTGCATCATGGAGAGAGGTGTGAAGCGCATGTCACCGCATGCCTCATTTTCTTCCAGCTTGATGCCAAGTGTTGTCTTGAATCCCCAGTCTTCCTCTCGCTCAAAGCTCAGTTCCTGCCTGTTGTAGAACATCATCTTGTCTACATTCGTCCACTTGAACGAGGTGAACACATTGTCCTTATCCGTGCGGAGGAACTTGTCCGAAGGCGAGCATACATCATAGGTAGTGCTGAAGGTCAGGGTTCGTTTGGGGAACTCTCTGGGCAGATACTCCTTCTTGTTGAACGAGTAGATAATGTCTGCCTTGTAATACTCCTTCTTGCTGTCAAAGCCATGGGCATAATAGCCGCTGAAGAACCAGTGTTTGTTGAGGTTGGCTGTACTCTGTGCACTGATACGTGTTCGCAATCCGTCCACGGAGTTGCTCGTCAGCATGGTGTTGATAGGTCCAATGTCCACCTTGCTGGGATTGCCCGTTTCCACGAAGTTCTCTACAAAAGCCTTGACACCGAAGATGATATACTTGAAGCCCTTGATTTGTTCCAGATTGTGTACGAAGGCATCCATCTTACTTTCACTCTTGGTGAGGTGTACCTGCCTGTACTTATCCCAGAAAGCTTCATCACGCATCATGGCATCAGCCTCTTTCACCTCGCGAGCCTTACCCTTGAACAGCTGTTTGGGCAGTTCGTCAAAAGCATAGTCGCTGAGACGTGTGGTACGTATGACAATGGCACGCTGCAGGAAACTCGCCACCTTCAGCTCTGCTATCATGTCATCAAGCGAGAGCACCCATGTACTGTCAGGCAGCTGCGTAAACTCCTGTATCACCTGCAGGTTTTCCACAAAATTCACGTCGCTGCGTTTGGGAATGGTCAACTCGCAGCGCTTCACCTGATAGGACGAGTCGGCAAGGATATACAGGTCGCCGCGGAATCCGAAGTCCTGCTGGTTGTTGGGCAGGAAATGCAGGTGGAAGCACTTGTCACGGTCCACGTATACCGTATCTTCGATATAAAAGCGGTAGAAGGCGATGGCATCCTTACCGATGGGAGAGGTAAAAGGATATTGAAGCAGTCTCACCTGGTCGTCGTAGATATTGACATCGGTAAAGACATCCTTGAGCGTTGTGGTGAGTATGTCACCCGTCTGCAACAAGTCGTTGATACCCGTCGAACTCTGTCCCTTGATGATGTTTTTCTCATCATGCGGTTTCTTGCGATATATCTTCTGCGTCACCGTTTCGTCTACTGAGACGGGCAGAATCAGCTTCTTGTTATAGCTACATTCCTCAACCTGGTCTTTCAGCCAGGGCATCTTCTTGAACTTGGGTGACTCAAGTTTTTCCTTCGTGATATCGTTGATGGCAAGCGTGATTTTCTGATACTTGTTATACTGGTAGAAATCACGATTGTCGAGATCTGTCTGTTTTTTGTGCTCCACCACCTTTTTCATCAGTTCCACAGCGGGATTGTTCTTTCTGCTGTATCGCTGTTTCTTCGACTTTACCGTCACCTCTTTCAGCATTTTGGTGTCGGGTTTGAGTCTTACGTTCAGAGTCTGTTTGGTAGAGGCTGTGATGGAGATATCCTTGGAGGTATAGCCTACCGCACTGAAGGTAAGCACCCACCCCTCATGGCGTGGTATGGAGTAACGGCCGTTGATATTGGATGCCACTGCTACCCCATGTCCTTTGTATATAGCCGAAGCGTAAGGAATGGAATCTCCCGTAGCGTCATCAATGATATAGCCCCTCAGCTGTGCCTTCACGGGCAAAGCCGTCATCATCAGCAGGAGCAATAAGACGGTGGTTATTCTGAAAACTTTCAACCTAATACTATTTATGGATGTTTCACACTGTCTCAACTATACGTATGTTGACAACAAAAAAAACTTTCAATGAAAGGAGTGAAAAGGGGAGAGTAAAGAGAGAGGCTGTCTGCCTCTCCCTTCCTTCTCCCTATGTTCGAATCAAAAAGATCAGTCAATTTCCTCGTCAGCCTCATAGCCACCCATTTCACGGATAGCATTCTTCAGCATCGTGTACTGCTGGTAGAGATGGTTGACAGCTTCTTCGCCCTGGGTATAGTCGTGCATAGGTGCCTTGAGGAAGAAACTCAGGAAACGCTGTATGCCATAGCGTCCGGCACGTGCGGCCAGGTCGCTCAGCAGACAGAGGTCGAGGCAGAGGGGCGCTGCGAGGATGGAGTCACGGCAGAGGAAGTTGATTTTGATCTGCATGGGATAACCCATCCATCCGAAGATATCAATATTGTCCCATCCCTCCTTGTTGTCGTTGCGGGGAGGATAATAGTTGATGCGCACCTTGTGATAGTACTGGGTATCCTCGTCGTTGCCATGTCCGTAAAGGTCGGGCTGTACATCAGGTTTGAGGATGGTTTCGAGTGTAGAAAGTTTGCTCACCTCCTTGGTGTGGAAGTTGGCAGGCTCATCAAGCACCAGTCCGTCGCGGTTGCCAAGGATATTGGTAGAGAACCAGCCATTCAGGCCCAGGCAGCGGGTTCCGATAATAGGAGCGAAACCGCTTTTCACCAATGTCTGTCCTGTCTTGAAGTCCTTGCCTGCGATAGGCATCTGTGTCTTTTCAGCCAGCTCCCACATGGCAGGAATGTCAACGGTGGTATTCGGAGCACCCATGATGAAGGGAGCTCCTTCGGTGAGTGCAGCATAGGCATAGCACATAGATGGTGCAATATGCTCGCGGTCGTCAGCCTTCATGGCAGCCTCCAGGTCGGCGAGGTGGTAGTGAATCTTCTCGTCAACAGGCACATAAATCTCCGTTGAAGCAGCCCAGATGACAACGATACGTGAGCAGTTGTTCTTCTCCTTGAAGTCGCGAATATCCTGTTTCAAGGCTTCCACCATCTCCCAGCGGTTCTTGCAGTCCTTGACGTTGTCACCATCGAGACGCTTGGCATAGTTCTTATCAAAGGCAGCCTTCATAGGCTTGATAGCCTCCAGTTCTTCCCTTACGGGGTTGATGTCTTTTTCTTTCAGCACCTCTGCATACATAGCAGCCTGATAAGCATTCTGCGGATAGACATCCCAGCTACCAAAGACGATGTCATCCAACTTGGCAAGAGGAACGATATCGGAATAGTGGAGATACTTCTTCTCGTCGCCACGTCCAACCCTAATCTTGTCGTACTGGGTCATGGAGCCTACAGGCTTAGCCAATCCGCGTCGAGTCATGAATACACCCGTCATAAAGGTTGTAGCCACAGCACCGCAGCCCACTACCAAAATACCTAATTTACCGTCAGCCGGCTTTACATTCGTTTGTTTCATTACGGTATCAATAATTAAAATGTTATACTATTGTATGTTTGATTCTACATGATTATCAGTGTGATTCCAGCAGTTGTTCGATGTCGGTGATGATACGGTCGGCGACAGCTCCGTCGGGTTGCTCCTCCGTCCATCCCAATCCCTTGAGCCATATTGTCTTGCATCCAGCCTCATGTGCGGGCACGATGTCTTTGTCATAACTGTCTCCTACAACTGTCACCTCCTCTGCTTTCAGTCCCAGAGCCTCTACTCCCAGAGTAAAGATGCGCGAATCGGGTTTTCTGATACCAACCACAGCACTCTCAACCACCTGGTCGAAGATGCCGTCAAACCCAAACTCGCTGAGCACTTGGTGCATGTTTCCATAGAAGTTGGTCACCAATACCAAAGGATATTGCTTTGCCAGTGTCTTCACCACCTCTCTGCTGCGAGTAGTCTGCCGGATAGTATTCTGATAGAGCATATCCAGTACTGCCTGATGATAGTCGGCAGTATGAAAGTGAGGGTCAGCCCTTTCCAGATATTCCATCTCGATGGCCAGCTTCACTTCCAGAGTCTTGTGGAAGCTGTAGTCGGGCTGCACGATGGGATTCTTTCCCAACTCCCTCTCGGCATATACATACGCCTCTCTGAAGAGTTTTTCACTCACGGGCACTCCGCAACGGCGATAACATTCGCCTATCAGACGCCCCCAATGGCATCCCCCGGTATCAAGAGTTCCACCATAGTCAAATATATAACCTTTGGTCATCATATTCTTACATTAGTTTGCATGTGTCATCCGCTTGTTGACAAGAGCCACGATAGCTTCGGTTGCCTCCTTCCTGCATCTGCTGAAACTGGGCCAGTCGTTGAAGTCGATGATATAGAACTGTCCCTCTTGGTCGATGATACAGTCGCCGCCATAGATATCTATTCCCACAGCGTCGGCAGCCTTCTCTGCCATCCGATGCAGTTCACTCTGCTGATAGGGATAATGGTGGGGCTTTCCGTTGCGCTGCTCATCGGCAAACTTCCAGTCGTGGTCATCTCCTGGATAACAGGTGAAGAAGAATCCCGTACCTCTCACGCCATAGAACTTGACAAGGTCACCTTCTATGTGTGCACTGACTTCCATTCGCGTCACTCCTCTGCTTCTCATCGCCTCCTTTTGGCGTTCCAGTTCCTGTCCGTCAGCAGCAAACACCACGTCTCCCGGTCCTTCTGCCACGCCATCAGCTCTTTTCAGCCAGTAGCCATGGTTTCCCTGTTCGGGAGCGAGGGTCACGCCTGCCTCTCTGAGACGCCGATTCAACCTATCGCGATGACAACAGAGTTCGATGGCATCCGTTGCATTGAGCACGTCATACCCTTTATCTTCCAAAGAGCGGAGCATACGCAAAGTCACCTCGTGGCGTCCCATTGTCAAATAGAGTTTCGCCTCGAAGTTACCCTCTCGTTCACCGCCTTTACCAGCAGCGAACACGTCTTCGCCTATCATGCTGACTTCAAAGCCTTTACGCTCCATTTCCATGCAGACAGAACGCATGATGGCGGCATCCTTTTCTACCGAATTGGGCGAATAGCGCTCAGCCCGGCCAATGGCAACAATTGTATTCACGTGCCTTTATTTCTTTTTCTGACGCACAAAGATATAACATTTTATATACACCAAGAAAACTTTTCAACGTTTTCGGTTTTTCTTAATATAAATTAACTCCACTGTCAATCAATTGATAAAGAAAGATGAAGGAATGGTTAGGAAAGACAAGGCGGGAAACGTCAGGAGGAAAATGTAAGGAGGGAAACGTCAGGAGAGAAAGGCAATAAGAGAAGTGATTGGCAGTTTCAGCAACAAAGGCTGCCCCCCAATGAGAGCAGCCTTTGTATGAAAATTATCTGGTCAAGAATGAATTCTATCTCCACCTTGGGTCACCAACACCCAGTTTGCTCACATCCTCATTGCCAATGGTGTAGTTGCCGTTAGCGGCATCTTTGAATTGTGGGTCATCCACATTCTTGCCATTTTCATCAATGAAAAGATTAGTCTTGCCTTCCGTGTCAAGAATATTGAGCTTAGCACAGTTGAAGTAAGCATTGTTCTTGAATTCAGGAACACCCGTCTTCGACTGGTTGCTCCATACGGCTACGGTATTTGTAACAAGGTTGTTGCTCCAATTGATGACGTTGCCGACATATCTGACGTACAGCAAGCGCTTGCCGGAAGTGTTGGCACAACCATCGATGGTACATCCGTCAACGGTAATCACAGGAGTACCACCAAGTGCTGATGCGTCGTCCATACGGATGAAGTCACGGGCTGCTGCACTATTATACATGGTACATTGCAGGAAGTTGAGCGCATCGATGCGACCCTTTCGTGAGTCAAACATATCGCCTCCGTCACAGATGATATCGTGTATCAGACAGTTTTTGAATGTCAGTTCCTGAACGGTAGAAGCTACGTTAAGATAGAACACACCCTTGCCGAAGTTCTTGATTTCTGCATTCTCCACTCTGAGCAGCGGATAAGTAACGGATTCGGTCTTGAAGTTGAATGCCTGGTCGGTGGTAGCATTGTCGATACCGTCGATGACAACCTGATTCAATTCGAGAGAAGCGCCATCGTTCATCTCGAAGCGACCTTTGATGACAGGCACGTTGGTAGGATAGATACCCTTGATAGTGATGTTCTTGTTTACCTTTACAGAACCTGCCTTCTCTGGCGTTTCACTGTCGGGAATGAAATGGGTTCCGCCATAGAGGGCGAAAACATCTCCATCGTTGGCAGCCTCAATCAGGGTGCGG
>CAMAHD010000018.1 GCA_945834405.1 uncultured Prevotella sp.
GTATGCTAGGCCTGCGTACTGGTGTAAGAGTATTACGATGTGTATTTCTACGGATGCTCACATCTTACGTAGTCAACGAAGGAGTAACGGAAATGATGCTTCTCGTCTGTTTCATGGTCTTCGCGCTGTACTTCCTTCCAGCTATCATAAGCCGGAAAGAATGTGTCTGCCTGCGCAGGAATATCGTCTACCTCAGTAAGACAGAGACGAGTAGCTAAGGGCAGAGCCTGTTCATAAACCGAAGCCCCTCCGATGATATATATATCTTCTTCGGGAGCACAGTGCTGCAGCGCCTCTTGTAACGACGGATAACAGTCACAGCCGGGAAAAGCGGACTGGTTTCGACTCAGCACGATATTCCGGCGATTCGGCAATGCCCCCTTAGGCAGACTCTCGAAAGTGTGACGCCCCATGATGATGGTGTGACCCGTGGTAAGAGCCTTGAAACGTTTCAAGTCGTTGGGCAACCAATAAATGAGTTTATTCTCAAAACCGATAGCCCGATTGCGAGAAACAGCCGCAATGATGGTGATGTTCATTTCTGATGGATTCATGATGTTTATGTTACGCTTGAAAGAATAGGTTAGACAGAGACTTCTGCCTTGATATGGGGATAAGGGTCATAATTCTCCAGTTGGAAATCCTCGTACTTGAAATCAAAGATGTTTTTCACGTCAGGATTGATGCGCATCACAGGCAATGGACGCGGCGTACGGGTTAATTGCAACTTTGCTTGCTCCAGATGATTCAGATACAGATGGGTATCTCCTGTTGTATGGATAAATTCTCCGGGAAGCAAGTCCGTCACCTGTGCCATCATCTGCAACAGCAATGCATACGAGGCAATATTGAACGGTACGCCCAAGAAGGTATCTGCTGAACGCTGATACAATTGAAGACTCAGTTTTCCTTCAGCTACATAAAACTGGAACATGGTATGACAAGGGGGCAAAGCCATCTGTTCCACTTCAGCCACATTCCAGGCGCTGACAATCATTCGTCTGGAATCCGGATGGTGTTTAATCAAGTCGATGACATGGGAAATCTGGTCGATGGTTCCTCCTTGGTAATCGGGCCACGAGCGCCATTGATGTCCGTAGACAGGTCCCAGTTCTCCTTCTTCATCTGCCCATTCATTCCATATCCGCACGCCATGTTCCTGCAGATACTTCACATTGGTATTGCCCTGCAAAAACCATAACAGCTCGTAGATGATGGATTTCAGATGGAGTTTCTTGGTGGTCAGCAAAGGGAAGCCCTCGTCCATCGGAAAACGCATCTGGTTGCCGAAGATGCTGAGTGTTCCTGTACCCGTGCGATCGGTTTTCTTGACTCCTTCGGTTAATATTCTGTTGAGTAAGTCGTGATATTGCTTCATAATATATTATAATAGGTGTTGATTTGTTTCTGAGAAAGGTGAGGAATTCATCCTATCACCACTGTTTGTTCTCGATGGGGAGTTGACGTATTCTTGATACGCCATTCCTGCGGATAGAGATTATTCGCCCTGTTGCCCAAATTCTTCACAAAGCCAAGAGGCTTTTGCTGATAGGTGAGCAACACATGCCCCTTGGGAGTGTCTGCCGGCAAGCAGACTGACTCACGGCGCAGGTAGGCTATGGCTTCATTATGATTCAAGTCGACACGGGGAAAGACGTCACTGCTCAGGACTGTTGACAGAGCCAAGGCATGATGGGGCAAGAAATCCCGTCCCTTCATCTGTCCCATGGGAATGCCTGCCGACAGCAGGCGCAATTGGGCAGCTGCTGTTTGGGCATCGTCTTGCAGCATCGTCGGAACGGCATAGAACACATCCTCATGCTGCATCAACTGATAGTCTTCTGCTGGTTTCAGCCATTGCAACACTTGCCGGGGCATCGAGGCAGCATGTCCCTTAGATGCCCCCTTTGCTTTCTTGCGCCCTCTTGTTTCAGACGATGAGCTTTCTCCCTTACGCAGAAGTGCCATAAACAGACCTTCTCCTCGTGTAAATCCGGGAAGAAAACGATAAACATCTCCGTCAAATCCCGACAACAAGGAAGAAGAGATATTCCATTCCTCTGCGACAGCCACGGGGAGCAGTTCTCCGCCTAACTCTTCACAAATCCAACGTACATTCTCCTCATCCTCACGGGTATTCATCGTACAGGTTGAATAGACAAGAAGTCCACCGGGACGCAGACAGCGCCAAGCATCTGATACAATCTCTCGCTGCAGACGCTGACAGTTCTCAACCAACTGGGGAGACCATTGCGCCACGGCCTCCTTGTCCTTGCGGAACATACCCTCTCCCGAACAGGGAACATCACAGAGTATCACATCGAACGACAAGTCCGAACGCGCATAATCCTTGGGATAACAGTTGGTCACCAGCACATGACCACTACCCCACTTCCATATATTTTCACAAAGAATTTGTGCTCGCAGACGGATGGGTTCGTTGCACACCACTACACTGCCTTTGGGCAAGGCATCAATAGCTGTCGTGGTCTTGCCACCCGGAGCAGCACACATATCCAGCATTCTCACGGGCTTGTCCACATATTGGGTCAGAAGATGATACAAGAACATGGACGCTGCCTCCTGTACATAATAGCAGCCGGCATGAAAAAGAGGGTCAAAAGTGAAGCTGGGTCGCTCTGGCAGATAATATCCATGACAGCACCAAGGCACCTGTTCTCCATGAGGCGGCACTACATTTGCTTTGTCAGTATTGACACGAATACTGGTAAGCGGTTCCTCCTCCAATCCACGTAAGAGCTGATGCAATCTCTCCTCGTCCAGCAGTTCACTCATCTGCCGGATGAAAAGTTCGGGCAATCCGATATCTATATGACTGGCACTGTTCATCTTACGTCATTTCACCTTGGCACGGACATACATTCCCGGTCTGAACGACGGATGACTATCCTTCACACGTGCATAAACCTTGATAGAATAATCCTTCTGGTCCACAGCCTGCTCTACGGATATAATGGCAGCTTGGAAAGTCTGTTTTCCCATGCCATTGACTCTGAATTCCACGGCTCTGCCTACCGTCATCAGGGCTATGTCTTTTTCATATACCGTCAATTGTATCAGAGGCTGCGTCTTATTAATGATGTCGCAGAGGGGCTCGCCTGCATCGACATAACTGCCCAGGTTTACCTGAAGATTTGTTATATATCCGCTAATGGGAGCATAGACAGAAAGATACGGCTGAATGCCTTGCTGTTGTATCTGTCCGAGATTGACGCCAAGTGCTTTGAGACGCGATGCAGCCGCCTGGTATCTGCTACGCATGGAAAGATAGTCGGCCTTACTCTGCTGCACCTTCTTCTGAGATGCTGCATCCTTTTCTCCCAGAGTGCGCTGACGCTCGTATTCCTGTGACAGATACTCCAACTGTGCCGATGCGTCCAGATAACTCTGCTGCAATTCGATATATTCAGGATTGTCAATGACTGCCAACAGCTGTCCTTTAGCGACAGACTGCCCCGGAAGTATCTTCAGGCTATGAATCTTTCCTCCCATAGTCATGGAAAGGGTGGCTTGCTGCTGGGGTTCAACCATCATCAACCCATTGAACGTAGGACTCTTCGCCACATTGGTGGCACTGCTCACAATGTCCACACTGTCTTTTTCTGCCGAATTCGTCTTTTCTATAGCAAGGCTGTCAGCCGTTTCGGTTTCCGTTTCACTCTTCCCTCCGTTGCCAGAGCAGGCAGCCATCATGAACAGTGTGGCAGCCATCAGAAAATAGCTTATTCTCATCTCTCTATTCTGTAAATAGTTCTAATTCTATCATCGTAATATTATAGTCTCTCAACGCCTCAATATATGCTTTTCGTATGTCAGTAGCAGCCGACATACTTTGCATCAGTTCGGCGATTCCTGTTTCATGCTGTTCGTAGAGTATGAGGGCATTGCGCTGTAACTCTTCCGCTTCCGGCAGTGCCTCACGGACATAGTAGTCAACAACTTGATGTTGCTTTTTCAACTGTGCCTGCAGTTCTGACAGCTTGTTGAACAGCTGCGTACGCTGGTCATACGCCTCCATATCTGCCATAAAAGCCTCACACCGAGCCTGTTTCACTTTGCTGTTCTGTGAAAAGAAAAGCAAAGGCACAGACACTCCTACCGACCATGAATCGAGCCCTTTCATGGGAGCTATCTTCTGGACGGAATAGCCTACGGACAGTTCCGGAAAATAGCGGCTCTTCTCAACTTTGAGCATGTCATGTTTCTCCCGAGCCTGCAAATCAAAATACTCCATGTAGGCAGAAGACGGCTGCAGGTCTGCTTTTTGTTTCATCAGACACAGACTGCTGTCAACGGGTTCTAACTGAACATCGGAATAACATACCCATGCCAGTCTTTTGGCTGCCAGCTCCAGTTCGTCATCAGCAGCCAACAGCTGGGTATGGATGGAAGCAGCCAGAGTAGACAGCATCTTGGCTTCCAGCTGGTTGATATCTCCCTGTTCATAACGCATACTTCCCGTCTTGCGCAACCTGTCTGCCAGTGATTCCTGCTTCTCATACAGTTGCTTCACTTCTCGGAAAGCCATATACTCTACCCATGCCCGCTTCACTTCCGCCTGTATTTCCTTTTTCACCATATCCCGTTTATGCTCACTGCTGGCGGTCATGGTCTTCACCAATGCGTTCTTGTAAAACGGAGTGAGCAACGAGCCCAACGATTGTTCTATCGTCAACTCATAATCATGTCGCAGCTCGCCATTCAGCTGTCCCCAGGAATATCCCAGCTGTGTATTGCCTAATTCCCAAGACTCGCCTTTCGCCGCACGATTCTTCACGATGTCCTTTTCTGCTATCTTCAAGCGCGGACTCTGCTCCAAAGCTATTTCCATAGCCTCATCGAGCGTCACTTTCTTCACCGTTTGCGCCATCGTAGCAGCAGGCAGCAAGAACAAGAGCAACAGGGGTAGCCATTTGGCAGACAGCGTCTTTCCTGTCCAACGACGGAAGACAACAGGTACACTGTTGACTATCCGGTAGAAAGCCGGTATCACCACCAAAGTGAGCACCGTCGACACTATCAGACCTCCTATAACGACGGTAGCTAACGGTCGCTGCACTTCAGCACCTGCCGTCTGTGCCACAGCCATCGGAACGAAGCCTAACGATGCCACCAATCCTGTCAGGAAAACAGGACGTAACAAATGGGAACAACCCTTGAAAATGATTCTGTCTGTACACATATTGTAGTTTCCTGTTTTTTGCAAATCATTGAAATGATTGATCATCAAGATACCATTCAATACCGCCACACCAAAAAGGGCTATAAAGCCCACACCTGCCGAGATACTGAAAGGAAGTCCACGAAGCCATAGGGCAGCAACACCTCCGATGAGCGACAGCGGAACAGTGGAGAATACCACTAAGGAATAGACGATGCTGCGGAAGGCAAAGAACAGCAGCAAGAGTATGAGCATCAAGGCTATGGGGATAACCACCATCAATGTACGAATCGCATTCTGAAGATTCTCGAACTGTCCTCCGTATTCGAAATAATAGCCTGGCTTCAGCTTGACATGCTTATCCAGCGAGGCACTGATATCCGATACTACCTGTTGTATGTCTGCATCACGTACATTCACACCTATCACGATACGGCGCTTCGTCGCATCACGATTGATTTGCAAGGGTCCGTTCACCAGACGGATGGTTGCCACCTCGCTCACGGGTATCTGAGCGCCGTCGGATGTACGCACATATAAACGGTTGAGATCCAGGTCCTGCACCTTTTCGTCATCTAAGCGCACCACCAGGTCAAAACGTCTCTCGTTCTCGAAGACCACGCCAGCCGTCTCGCCGGCATAGGCGGTACGGATGATGTCATTCAGTTCCTGTATGTCTATGCCATAACGGGCGATGCGCGTACGGTCGTAGTCTACTACCAGCTGGGGCAGTCCCATCGCCTGTTCGACAATCACGTCGGCAGCTCCGGGGATTTGCTCTACGTATCGGGCAGCCTCTTTTGCCTTCGTATACAGTTCGTCCATGTCTTCTCCATATAGTTTGATGGCTATGTCGGCCTTGGCTCCTGTCATCAGCTCGTTGAAACGCAGCTGGATAGGCTGACTGAAGTTGAACTCCGCGCCCTCAACCTGCTCCAAGGCGGTCTTCATCTTCTCAACCATCTCTGCCCTGCTGCCGGCTGAGGTCCATTCCTTGAAAGGCTTCATCACTATCATCACGTCGGCATCCTCCACGGACATGGGGTCGGTAGGCACTTCAGCTGTACCTATCTTTGCCACAACGTGTCTTACTTCCGGGAATTTCTCCTTGAGTACCTTTTCTGCCTGAAGGGATATGTCGATACTCTTGGTCAGCGAGCTGCCTGCCGGCAAGGTCATCTGCATGGCAAAGTCTCCTTCGTCAAGCGTGGGGATAAACTCTGCTCCAAGACGAGTAAAAAGGAGCAAAGAGGCGGTGAGAAGTGCAAAAGCTACACCCAGCGTACCATATACATGATTCACACAGAGATGCAACAGTCGCTGGTATACCTTGGTCAGCCAAGAAAAGAAACGGTCAGCCAAAGTGGGTTTGAGAGAGATGGAGCGTTTCAGAAATACGGCTGCCATCATGGGAACATAGGTCAGCGAGAGCAACAGCGCTCCGATAATACAGAACACCAGCGTCTGTGCCATCGGTGTAAAGTATTTTCCCTCTATACCTGTCAACGTGAGAATGGGGAAGAATACTATCAAGATGATGAGTACGGCAAAGGTTGAACTCTTGACTACTTTAGAGGCACCTTTCTCCACTTCCTCATTCATCTGCTCGGGTGTAAGCGTCTTTCCTGCCAGTCGTTTGGAGAAAAGATGTGCCAATATACCTTCCAGAATGACGATGGAACCATCCACCACAATACCGAAGTCAATGGCTCCCAGACTCATCAGATTGGCAGACACGCCAAAAATGCGCATCAAGATAAAGCCAAAAAGCATGGCCAAAGGTATTACAGATGCCACAATGACTCCTGCCCTGACATTGCCCAAAAAGACAATCAGCACCAAAAAGACGATGATGGCTCCCTCTATCAGATTGGAAATCACCGTAGAAATGTTCCTGTTGACCAATTCGGAGCGGTTCAGATAAGGCTCTATCATCACTCCCTCGGGTAACATTTTCTGTACACGTGCCACCCTTTCTTCCAAAGCCTGCGTAACAACATTGGCATTGGCTCCCTTCAGCATCATCGCTATGCCGCCCACACATTCGTCGTCACCATCCATCGTCATGGCTCCGAAGCGTTTGGGAGAACCGAAGTTCACCCTGCCTATATCACTGATATGCACGGGCATGCCTCCACGGTTGGTCACCACAATCTTCTCGATATCCTTGGCTTTGGATATCATGCCTTCCGAACGGATATAATAGGCTTTTCCTGCTTTTTCGATATAGCTTCCGCCTGTGTTCTGATTGTTCTTGGCCAGGGCTTCAAAGACATCGGCGATGGTTATCTGCAGGGCAGCCAAGGCATCTGGGTCAATGGCTATCTCATACTGTTTCAGATAGCCGCCAAAGCTGTTGATTTCCACGATTCCGGGAATGCCGGACAACTGACGCTTGACAATCCAGTCTTGAATTGTGCGCAGCTCCATGGCATCGTAGTCGTCCTTGTGTTCTGGCGCTACTTTCAAGACGTACTGGTAAATCTCTCCCAATCCGGTAGTAATAGGCATCAGTTCCGGGGTTCCCAGCTCAGGAGGTATCTCGCCTGCCACGGTCTGGATCTGCTCGTTGATAAGCTGTCGAGCCTGCAAGGTAGGCACACTCTCCTTGAACACCACGGTCACTAACGAGAGACCGAAACGCGATACAGACCTTATCTCCGTCACGTTCATGATGTTGCTCATGGCAATCTCGACAGGCATGGTAATCAGCTGCTCAACCTCCTGTGGTGCCAATGTGGGTGAAACGGTTACAATCTGTACCTGATTATTGGTAATATCGGGAACAGCATCTATCGGTAATGTCAACATGGAATAGATACCTCCGATAAACAGAAACAGTGTCGTCAACGCGACGAAGAGTTTCTTCTGAATAGAAAATCTGACTATATTCTTGAACATAGTTCTTACGTTTGTGCTTTGATATCATTAACCCAACACAACATCCAGAACCATCATCAGCACAAATCCCAGTGCAAATCCGATGGTACTTACGTTGCTGTGCTCACCCTGACTGGCTTCAGGGATAAGTTCTTCCACCACGACGTAGAGCATGGCTCCGGCGGCAAAAGCGAGCATATAGGGTAAAACAGGGGTTATCCATGCCGTCAGCAATACGACAATCACAGCGCCTATCGGCTCTACTATACCACTCAGGCTGCCGATGACGAATGAACGGGAACGACTGTTTCCGGCGGCACGCAAAGGCATGGAGACGATGGCTCCCTCGGGAATATTCTGGATGGCTATTCCTAACGACATCGCTACCACCGCAGATGCAGACATTCCCATATCGCCTGATGCCACGCCTGCCAGCACCACACCTACGGCCATTCCCTCGGGCAGGTTGTGGATGGTGACAGCCAAAGAAAGCATCATGGTACGTGACAGATGAGAACGGGGACCTTCCGGATGGTCTGCATCCAGATGCAGGTGGGGCGTCACTTGATCTATCAGCAAGAGAAAACCGATGCCCATGAGAAAACCGATGGCAGAGGGCATCACTGCCGCCAAACCCGTAGCTGTCTGTGAGGCATGTTCCAGACTCGGTACCAATAACGACCAGAAAGAGGCAGCTATCATCACTCCGGAGGCAAACCCAAGCATGGCTTTCTGCATCTTTCCTGCCAGTGCATCCTTCATCAGGAAGACAAAGGCAGAACCTATCACGGTTCCCATGAAAGGAACCAACAAACCTACCAGCATCGTATTCATACCTATTTCTGTTATTTGATTTTATCAAAACCTTCACCAAAGACACCTTGGCAGAACGACTGGGAGACGAGAGCATCCGGATCGATGGTCTTGATATAGTTAAATACTTCCTGCGACTCGTACTTACGAGCCAGGACAATCAGAATCTTCACATCGCTCTGGGAGTACCATCCCTTTCCTTCTATCATTGTCACTCCACGATGGACATACTTGTTGATGGTGTCTGCAATCTTTTCGTATTTCTTCGAGATAATGATAAACTGCACCGTCTGACGCGCACCGTTGATGATATAATCACATACGAAACTGGCTATCAGGGTGAATGCCACACCATAGACAATGGTTTCTGTACTGTGGAAAAGCAAATAAGAGCTGCTGATGATGGAGATATCAATAAACTGCATGGCTCTGCCGAAACTCATGCGGAAATGTTTGTTCAGTAAGGCTATGATGATGTCTGTTCCTCCCGTAGACCCATTATGACTGAATACCAGTCCCAGACCGCCACCGCCCAGGGCACCACCTATCAGTACATGCATAAACTTATCTTCCCCTGCGGTAATGACGGGAAAAGCCTGGAAAAACGGCTGCAACAAACCAATCAGCAAGGACATGATGGTCACGCCAATGATAGTTCTCAGGGTAAACTGCTTACTCATTGCCCTGAAGGCAATGGCGAGCAGAATGAAGTTGATAAGCCACATCGAGATGGCGGGAGGTATACTGAAAGCATAAAAACCAAGGGCAGAAAGACCGGCAACTCCTCCCATCACCACCTTCTCCGGAAGAATAAAGGCAGTATATCCGAAAGAGTAGAGCAGGATGCCAAGAGTGATGAAAAAATAGTCCTTTGCCTGCTGCCTGATAATCTGTTTCTGTTTGTCTGTGATAACAGCGTGTTCCATGTTCTGTCAGATTCGTATTTCTGACTGCAAAGATAACTGAAAGGGTTGAAATGACAAAACAAAAAAGGACTTTTTTATGCTACTGTTCCTTGAACATTCCATAGGTGGTACGCAAGACGATAAACTCCGTGCGTCGGTTCAGCTGATTACAGACATCCTGCTCTTCTGGCTTGAGGTTCTTGATAAACTCTTCCGTAAGCACGTCTCCCTCATGGAGGAACGGATGTTTTTCCGTCAGTTTTTTCTTGACGGTCTTGGGCTTTTCCTTACCATAACCCACAGGACTCAATCGTTCCTTTTCTATTCCATGTTCAATGAGATAAGCTACTACGGCCTCTGCTCTTCGCTGAGAGAGTTGCTTGTTGTATTGTGCCGGACCGCGATAGTCACAATGGGCACTTAACTCGATGGTCACATTGGGGTTTTCTTCCAGCAGCTTGATTAATTCATCAAGCGAAGCCGTCGACTCCGGTCTGAGAGTGGCTTTGTCAAAATCGTAGAAGATATTGTCGATGAGCACAGGAGCCGTGATGGAAGCAAGAGGGAACTGCAATACATATTCCTCGGATTCTGTCACAGGTTCTACCTTGATTTGTTCTTTGTGGTTGAGGTAACCCTTGCAGGTACCCAACATCACATAGTCGACATGGGGTTTGATTTCCTGGGTAAAAGAACCGTCTCCCTTGACATTCAGCTTCAGATTGGTTCCGTCGTTACCCACCATATATACTACAGCTTGGGGCAGTTCGTAGCCATCCTGTTCATAGACCCATCCCTTCACGGTCTGTACAATCTCAGGATTCACAAAACTATAGATGTGGTCCCAGCCTTTGCCGTCACCTCGGTTGGAGCAGAAGAATCCCTGATTGCGCAGTCCCTCAAAGGTCATGCCGAAATCGTCCCCCTGTGAGTTCAAGGGATAGCCTGGATGTTCAATGGTCCATCCTGTTCCTGTCGTATCGGGCTTGGCAATAAAAATGTCCAAACCACCCATGCCGGGATGACCGTCAGAAGAAAAATAAAGGTCACCATTAGGCCGGAAAGTAGGAAACATCTCGTCGCCTTCGGTATTGACAGGTGCGCCCAGGTTTTCTACCGGTCCGTTACCATTCTTCAACAGTTGCATGCGCCAGATGTCATAACCGCCAAGTCCGCCAGGCATATCACTGACAAAATACAGCCATTCTCCATCGGGAGACACTGCAGGATGAGCGTAGGTGGACAGCGTATCTTTAGTTATGATGACTGCAGAAGGTTTGCTCCACGAGGCATCAGAACGATTGGAGCTTACAATAGTGGCATAGCGAGGTGATGTGGCATCGGTAGTACACTGTGTCAGATACATCGTCTTGCCGTCAGGTGAGAAACAGCAAGCACCCTCATCATTGTCTGAGTTCAGCTCGGAATCAATGACCTCGGGACGAGTCCACTTGCCGTTTTCATCCTTGACAGATACCATGATGTCTGCATTTTTGGTACCCGTAATGCCGCTCAGTTCATCTCCCTGCACCTGATTTCTGGTAGAACTGAAAAACAGTTGGTCAAAATTATCACCTGCCAACATGGGGGAGTAATCGGCTCTCCTGGAGTTGAACATGGTCTCTTTCTTCACCGTATACTGCGAGCCAGCCTCTTTCCACTGAGGTGCCAGCTTGGCAGCCTTCAATCCCACTTTTGCCAAACGGTTATGCGGTGTACTGTCCACCGCCAGCTGGAAATTCTTGGCTGCCTCCTTATAGTTGCCCGTCTTCATCAGCTGCTGTGCCAACCTGAAGTAGGTCATGCTGTCCTGCTGCTTATATCTGATGACATTGTTATAAGCAGCCACCGCTTTTTGGGTATAGTTGATACGACGATAACATTCTGCCAGTTTCAAGGCTCTTTTACCACGCAGTTCCCTTTCTTTGGAAGACGTTGCGGAATAAGCTTTCTTATATTGCGTCGAAGCATCATAATATTCGCCAAGGGCATAGAACTTATCACCCTTCTTCAAGGCGGCATCTGCTCCACAGGCTGCCATCAACAGCACAGCGAGAGACATATAGAGTATAGTACGTATCGTTTGCATACATATTTATAACGCAGATGGGGTGCCCTATATTGCTTACATCACGAAAAAAGCTGTCTCCAACCGCATCCTTCTTTCCAACGCGAACAACCGTATGCCGTACGTCCCTTGATGACGGTTCCTTTTCCGCATAACGGACAGACATCTCCTTCCTGTACTGGCTTGTCCGCAGCAACAGACGGTGTTTCAACAGATGGCACAGGTGCCGTCTTGATGACGGTTGGTTTGGGGGTGACGGCTGTCTTGGGTGCCATCTTCTTTTTCAAATCTTCTTCTGTAGTAACTGCCACATGGCGGTTGCTTGTATCTGCCATCACGTCGCGTACAATCTCCCCTATCTGCACCTTCAGCTCTTCGACAAACTGGGCTGCATCGTACTTCTGATGTTCAATATCACGCAGTTTCTTCTCCCATATACCTGTCAGCTCACAGCTTTTCAGCAACTCCTCCTGAATGGTATTAATCAGTTCAATACCTGTGGGAGTAGCTATCAGGTTTTTTCTCTCGCGCTTGATATAATGACGTTTGAAAAGAGTTTCAATAATACCAGCACGGGAAGAAGGACGCCCGATACCATTTTCTTTCAATGCTGCCCGTAATGCCTCATCCTCCACGAACTTTCCGGCTGTTTCCATCGCACGCAGCAATGTGGCCTCAGTATAGAATTTGGGAGGTGTGGTCCACTTTTCAGCCAGACTGGGCACATGAGGACCGCTTTCGCCCACCGTGAATACCGGCAGTGTGCGTTCCTCTTCGTCTTTTCTGGCATCCTCATCGTCTGTTATATTGTCCTTGGCATAAACCACTCTCCATCCGGGACTGAGTATCGTTTTACCCGTGACTTTGAATTCTATCTCTTCTACCTTGCC
Source organism: uncultured Prevotella sp. (assembly GCA_945834405.1). Taxonomy (GTDB): domain Bacteria; phylum Bacteroidota; class Bacteroidia; order Bacteroidales; family Bacteroidaceae; genus Prevotella. The sequence continues at coordinate 12,739 of CAMAHD010000018.1, forward strand.
CAATACGGTGGTGGTAGCAAACTTACAGTCTGGATAGAAAACGGAAATGAACCGTCTGGCTATAAGGTCGTATACATGGCGCTCCATATCCGTCAGGTTCATTGCCGGAACACCTGTCGGTATGATGGCATGGTGGTCGGTGACCTTACTGGAATCAAACACCTTCTTTGACTTGGGTAACTTCTGACCTGCCAAGGGCTGTGTCAACGATTCATAGCCTTTAATACCAGCTAAAATGACAGGACATTTGGGATAGATGTCATCACTCAGAAACTGGGTATCTACACGCGGATAGGTCGTAAACTTACGCTCATACAGGCTTTGTATGGTATTGAGGGTCATCTCGGCACTCATACCAAACTTTTTATTACAATCAACCTGAAGGGAGGTCAAATCATAAAGGGGTTTGGGCGATTCCGTTCCATTCTTCTTCTGAACAGAAGTAATGGTAAAAGGTTTGCCCGTGATGGTTTGCAGCAACTGTTCTCCCTCTTCCTTGACGCTGAACTTGCCTTTGGTGGCAGAAAAAACCGTATCACGATAGGTTGTTGATAATATCCAATAGGGTTCTGGCTTGAATTCTTCTATCTCCTTCTGTCTGTTGACAATCAAAGCCAGTGTTGGTGTCTGCACCCTTCCGATACTGAGAACCTGTCTGTTCTGTCCATATTTCAGGGTGTAGAGTCGAGTGGCATTCATGCCTAAAATCCAGTCACCGATAGCCCTGCTCAGTCCTGCCAGATAAAGGGATTGGTAGTCGGACTGATCCTTCAGCTGACTGAATCCCTCTCGTATAGCCTCATCCGTCATTGATGATATCCATAATCTCTTGACGGGACATTTTGCCTGTGCCTTTTGCATCACCCAGCGTTGTATCAGTTCGCCTTCTTGCCCCGCGTCACCGCAGTTGATGATACTGTCAGCAGCTTTCATCAGTCGCTCTATGGTGGCAAACTGTTTCGCAACGCCTTTGTTTTCAATCAGTTTGATTCCGAAACGCTGCGGTATCATAGGCAGAGCACTGAGACTCCAGTGCTTCCACATCGGGGTATAGTCGTTTGGTTCCTTGAGGGTACAGAGGTGTCCGAAGGTCCAGGTAACCTGATACCCATTGCCCTCCATATACCCATCATACTGCGTGTTGGCACCCAAAATGCGAGCAATATCCTTAGCCACACTGGGTTTCTCGGCTATACAAACAATCATCTGCTCCTACTCCTCAGCCTTTCTTGACATCTACTATTTTCGTCGGTTTCTGTTCCTTGTTTCGCCTGTTGACAACTGTCACCACGGCCTGAGCAAGGTTCAGGAATGCCAGTCCTGTCTGCGTATCATTGCGAGTGGCAGCAGGCTCACCTGCGTCACCACTCTCACAGATACTCTGTACCAATGGTATCTGTGCCAGCAATGGTGTATTCATTTCTTCTGCCAATGCCTTGCAACCTCCATTGCCGAATATATAGTATTTGTTCTCTGGCAGTTCTGCCGGAGTGAACCATGCCATGTTCTCTACCAGTCCGAGGATGGGCACATTGACTTTCTCATTTCGATACATGTCTATTCCCTTGCGAGCATCAGCCAAAGCCACCTTCTGGGGGGTACTGACGATGACAGCTCCCGTAATGGCCAACGTCTGTAACAGGGTGAGATGGATATCACTGGTACCGGGAGGGGTATCAAGAATGAAATAGTCCAATTCTCCCCAGTCGGCATCGGCAATCAACTGTTTCAATGCATTGCAAGCCATCCCTCCGCGCCAAAGTGTTGCCGTGTCGGGATTGACAAAAAAACCGATACTCAGCAACTTGACCCCATATTTTTCAACGGGTTCAATCAGATTGCGTCCATCTTTCTCTACGGCATAGGGACGAGCATCTTCTACATGGAACATCTTGGGCACAGAGGGACCGAAGATATCGGTGTCAAGCAATCCCACACGATAACCCAGACGGGCCAGAGCAATGGCGAGGTTGGCTGCAACAGTACTCTTGCCCACACCACCTTTGCCCGAACTAACTGCCACGATGTTCTTCACCTGTGGCAACATCTTTCCTACCTCTGGACGGGGTTTCGACTTAAATTCGGTCTCTATGGTCACTTCGACCTCTTTACCCACATGATAGTGAATGGCAGCTTCTGCTGCCTTGACCGTCGACTTCAAGAAGGGGTCTGTATCTCTGGGAAAGAGCAGTACAACCTTTACCTTCATGCCGTTGATACTGGGCGTATCTGCTACCATCTCACTCTCTACGAGGTTTTTCTTGGTTCCTGCATAGATAACAGTAGCCAGTGCATCGAGAATCAGTTTTGGATATAATGTCATGTCTTTTCTTTCTTCTTGTCTGAAATATTTTCTCCTCTTATTCGATTACTTAGGAAAGTTCAAATTATAACTTCCTGTATTTTTGAATATTACTTAGCCGTTTCTAACGGACTGCGCTTGTCGCGTCGGTAACTGCGATACTCATCCAGCGGTATCTCTACGTCGGGTTCTTGCAGCTCGCCTTCCTGTGGCAACTCAAACTTCATGTAGCGAATGTTCAGTCCACGTTCTATCCACATACTTTCATAATAGGTGCGTATATCCAGAATGCGTTGCGTCCCTTCATCTATTCCATCTGTATGATAAAGGTCTTCTGTACGGAAAAGCAGGGGCAAATGGTTATGCTCAACCATGTAGGTGGTATAAGTAAAGAGGAAATTTGAGTCTGTCTTCAAATGTATGGTTCCCCTGTCCTGCAAGAAGTGGCGGTAACGCTGCATGAAATACGTACTGGTCAGTCGCTTTCGCGGATTCTTCATCTGCGGGTCACTGAAGGTAAGCCATATTTCCTGCACCTCCCCCTCTGTAAAGAAACGGTCTATCACCTCTATATTGGTACGCAGAAAAGCCACGTTCTTCAGTTCTTCCTTTAATGCCTGGGTAGCTCCTGTCCACATACGTGCTCCCTTGATGTCCACTCCAATGAAGTTAACATCTGGAAAGAGTCTGGCAAGTCCTACCGTATACTCGCCTTTACCGCAACCCAACTCAAGTACGATGGGATTTTGATTGTGAAAATAGTGGTCGCGCCAGTGACCCTTCATGTCGAAGGGCACTTGGTCGACCACTGAATATGGATATTGGAACACATTTTCATAGCGTTCCATGTCGGCGAATTTCGCCAGTTTTCCTTTGCTCATAAAGTGTTTTATTCAATCACCACTGTTGTCCATCCATGCTTGTCTTCCTCGACACCGTACTGAATGTTCCTCAAGTGGTTATAGAGTTTAGTAGACAGCGGTCCGGGTTTTCCGTCCTTACTGAACGTATAGCGTTTGCCATTATCCAAATCGTCAATATACGAGATGGGCGAGATAACGGCAGCCGTACCACAGGCTCCAGCCTCCTCGAAGGTCTCCAGTTCCTCTTCGGGTATTGGTCGGCGCTCCACCTTCATGCCCAAGTCTTCTGCTACCTGCATCAGACTCTTGTTGGTGATAGAGGGCAGAATACTGGTTGATTCGGGTGTCACGTAGGTGTTGTTCTTGATACCGAAGAAATTGGCAGCGCCACACTCATCGATATACTTCTTCTCTTTCGCATCGAGATAGAACTCGCAGGCATATCCCTTCTCATGTGCCAGATTATTGGCGAAAAGAGACGCTGCATAGTTACCGCCCACCTTATATTTACCTGTTCCCAACGGAGCTGAACGGTCGTAGTCGCGGATGATAACATAAGGATTGGTAGAGAAGCCTCCCTTGAAATACGGTCCTACGGGGGTTACAAAAATCATGAACAGATATTCCTTGGAGGGATGTACGCCAACCTGTGCGCTGGTACCAATCAACAAAGGACGGATGTAAAGGGTGGCACCACTCTCGTATGTGGGGATATACTCCTGATTCAGGCGTACCACCTTCTTGACCATCTCCACGAACAGTTCGGTAGGAACCTCTGGCATAAGAATACCACGGCACGTGCTCTGCAGACGGGCTGCATTCTCATCTACCCTGAAGACACGCACCTTACCGTCTGGACAACGATAGGCTTTGAGACCTTCAAAGGCTTCCTGTCCGTAGTGCAGGCAGGTGGCAGCCATGTGCAGTTTCAGATACTCATCGGAGCATATCTCTATCTCGCCCCATTTACCGTCACGATAGTAGCAACGTACGTTGTAGTCTGTCGGCATATAGCCAAACGACAGTTTTGACCACTCTAAATCTTTCATCGCTTGATATTTTTGTTTCGTTTTCTTGTCTATCCACCCCTATAAAAGGGGTATCGAAGCCAGCCTAAGTCAGTTTCCGATGTGCAAAAGTAACACTTTTATCTATAACTGCAAAGAATTAGGCTCTTTTTCTTCTCTGTATCAATCTTCCATCAACTTGCGATAACGTCCCTTTTTGATGTCCTCATTACCCAGACGTCGGGCTTTGTTGATTTCGTAATCTGAATAACTGCCCTCAAAATAGAACACTTCTCCATTGCCTTCAAATGCAAGAATATGGGTACAGATGCGGTCGAGGAACCAACGGTCGTGACTGATGACTACCGCACAGCCAGCAAAAGATTCAAGACCTTCTTCAAGGGCGCGCAAGGTGTTCACGTCTATATCATTGGTTGGCTCGTCGAGCAAGAGCACATTGCCTTCTTGTTTCAAAGCCAGCGCAAGCTGCAGACGGTTGCGCTCACCTCCGGAGAGGACACCACAGAGCTTGCTTTGATCCGTTCCGGAGAAATTGAAACGAGAGATATAAGCTCGGGCATTCACGTCACGACCGCCCATACGGATAGTCTCATTGCCTTGTGCTATCACGTCATATACCGACTTTTGGGGGTCTATATCTTTGTGCTGCTGGTCTACATAGGCCAGTTTGACGGTTTCTCCCACTTCAAAGGTACCGCCATCGGCATGTTCCAGACCCATGATAAGACGGAACAGGGTTGTCTTTCCTGCTCCATTCGGTCCTATCACGCCCACGATGCCGTTAGGAGGCAGCATAAAGTTCAGGTCGTTGAAAAGCACTTTCTCGCCAAAGGCTTTCTTGACATGCTGCGCTTCTATCACCTTGTTGCCCAAACGTGGACCGTTGGGAATAAAAATCTCCAGCTTCTCCTCGCGGCTCTTTTGCTCTTCATTCAGCATCTGTTCGTACGAATTAAGACGAGCCTTGCCCTTGGCCTGACGGGCCTTGGGAGCCATGCGTACCCACTCCAACTCTCTTTCCAATGTCTTTCTGCGCTTAGATGCCTGCTTTTCCTCCTGTTCCATACGCTTGGTCTTCTGGTCGAGCCAAGAGGAGTAGTTGCCCTTCCAGGGTATGCCTTCTCCGCGGTCCAATTCAAGAATCCACTCACTCACATCGTCAAGGAAATAACGGTCGTGGGTAACAGCGATGACCGTTCCCTCGTACTGCTGCAAGTGCTGCTCCAACCAGTCGATGCTTTCAGCGTCCAGATGGTTGGTAGGCTCATCGAGCAACAGCACATCCGGCTTCTGCAACAACAGACGGCAAAGGGCCACACGACGCCTCTCTCCTCCAGAGAGATTGGTCACGGGCGAGTCGCCTGGCGGGCATCTCAGTGCGCTCATGGCTCGCTCCAGCTTGGAGTCCATGTTCCAGGCATCGGTAGCATCGATGATATCCTGGACCTCAGCCTGACGTTGCATCAGCTTGTCCATCTTGTCGGGATCACTGTAATATTCCTCCAAGCCGAATTTCAGATTGATATCTTCATACTCCTTCAATGCATCATATACCTTCTGCACGCCTTCCTGGACATTTTCCTTAACGGTCTTACTTTCGTCAAGTGGAGGATCCTGTGGCAGATAGCCTACCGTATAACCGGGACTCCAAACCACTTCTCCTTGCGTGGGTTGTTCCAATCCGGCAATAATTTTCATCAACGTTGATTTACCGGCACCATTCAGACCGATAATACCAATCTTTGCACCATAGAAGAACGAAAGGTAAATGTTCTTCAGTATTTGTTTCTGATTTTGGGGGATGATTTTTGATACTCCCACCATCGAGAAGATAATCTTCTTGTCATCTACTGTAGCCATAAATATCTGTTTCTATTTTCTGATTGGACAAAGGTAAGAATAATTTTCGAGATTCGCAGCTCTTTTATCATTATTTAGTAATATTCAAAAAATAACTTGATACGATTTACCTCTGATTTTTGAGTGATTTTCGTGAACATTACTTTTCATCACAAAAAACTGAGATATGCAACAAAGAAAACAAAAAACCGTCAAACTGCCTATTGACTGCGGTTTGACGGTTGAATGTCGGGATGACTGGACTCGAACCAGCGACCTCACGCCCCCCAGACGCGTGCGCTAACCAACTGCGCTACATCCCGATTGCTCTGCCTTATCAGCTTTGCGGGTGCAAAATTACGCAATATATTTGAGTACTGCAAATTTTTCAGCTACTTTTTTACGATAATCCTGCATTTTTCCTTGTTTTATCTGAATTCATGACAGTTTACTACTCTCTTTTCTCCTCTGCTACATACAACTGTATCAACTGTTGCATGTCAACAAGCTGAATTTTTCCGCGAGTTAAACGGAGCTGTCCATCCTCTTCCATCGCTCTCAACTGTCTCGAAACATCCAGACGACTATCATTGACAGCCTCGGCCAAATGGCGCATGAGTATATAATAATTCTTACAGCCAGAAAGAGTCTGCGAGTGAGACATCAAGAAATGTACAATGTGTTCTCGAAGGGTGGTTGGATACCACTTCCAAGGAGCAAGCAATAATTGCTGGGACTGCTTGGACATCATGTTCATGAGGTTCAACTGAAAAACTTGAAAACGCTCACACAAAACCAGCACTTCCTTCTTCTCAAGGGTAATGAAATTGACCGGAGTGACGGAGGTATAAGTACTGCGAAAACGTTGAGGCAAGCCAAAGATACATTCAGGTTGCAGAATAGCAGGAGCTGAAATATATTCCTCCACACGCAACAGACCATCGTGAGAAGCGGTCTCTATCATCAAATCGCCATTCGTTAGAAAAAACAGATGATGACATGCTTCTCCAGCCTTCACTACACGACGCTGAGGCTCAAACTTTTCAAAACCGAACTTCGTATGAGCCAAGACTTTGGTCAGTTCTCCGATGCTCATTCCCTGAAACAAGGGGAACTGCTGCAAGCGCTGATAAACGGGAGAAGGTGAAACTATGTTCATAGGTTATCAATTATTAGGGGGCAGATTCTGCCAGACAGCATACTCCCCCTTCTCGTCGGAATAAATCAGGTAGGCTTTCAATTCGGGATGACGCGCCAAAAGTTGCTTGGCTTTGTCAACCCCCATTACCATAAAAGAGGTGGCATAGGCATCAGCCATAGCACAGCTGGGAGCAAGCACCGTGGCACTGAGCAGACTATGCTGCACAGGACGTCCCGTATGTGGGTCTATGGTATGGGCAATCTTTTTGCCTCCCTGATAATAGAAATTGCGGTAGTTGCCACTGGTAGCCATACAGACATCGGTCAGCTTCAATACCGTTTGCAGTTCACTTTTATCCAACTGCAAGGAATCGTCCGTCGGTTTGGTAACACCGATGTGCCAATCCTGCTGCTTGTCATTGTGTCCGCCTACAGCTATCTCACCGCCTATCTCCACCATAAAGTTAGTGACACCTTTGCTCTTGAGATAGTCTGCCACACAATCTACTCCATAGCCCTTTGCTATTGCGCTGAAGTCAAGCATCATTCTATGATCGGGCCTGCACAGATGCCATCCGTCTTTTTCCTCTTTGATGGAGACTTTCCTATAGCCAACTATCTGCAGCAGGCTGTCTACCATGTCATCCGTCGGAAAACGACCTTGCTTGAAACCAAAGCCCCAGGCATTAACCATCGGTGCTACGGTAACGTCGAAGGCTCCTTCGGTTTCTTCAGACACCTGTTGTGCCTCGCGGAACAGCTTGCAGAACATAGGAGTAAGCACGGGATTTTCTCCGCGGTTGACGGCTGCCAGCACTGAGTTTTCGTTAAATGTAGAAAGGGTGTTGTCTACATCATGCAACACCTTTATCAGTTCCTGATGCAAATCATCCTCACTCTGGTAAGTAAAGTGATAAACAGTGCCAAAGATAAAACCTTCATGACGATGGAAAGGAGCCGTTTGTTTCTGACGTACTACATATATACTGCCAATAATCAAAAATAGCAGGAATGGTATCTGCCAGTAATATTTTCGATGAAGTCTTTTCATGCTATCGGAAACTGTTAAAAGTAAATGCTGACGAGGGTCAGATATCTATTATCACATTGAAATTGGCTGCCAGACGGGTATCACCCGACTTGCCATAGCCTGGGATATACCATGTGTTTCCGGCACTTCCATCCTGATGGGAGAGGCGACGCTTGTAACGCACAGCCCATCCGGCATGAAGAGGTCCCCACAATTTGGCATCCAAACCGAATACCAGTTCCATCCAATGCTGGCTGCACTTCTCATCATAGAGAGCAAAGGAGGCTTCATCACCCCAGACAGGATCTGGTGTCGGTTCCCTCCACATATCTACTTTGTAGGAAGTGAAGGCATAGCGCACACCGGCATAAATGCGGTTGGGAGAAGCCTTGTCTTTCAACAAGTTCAAATCACAACCGACTCGGAAATACGGTGCCGTAGTCTTATAACTCAAACCCGTCACCTCATCATTCTGATGGTCCGCACTGCCCAGTCCCAGCTCTACAACAGGAAAATACTGGTTGTGAAGATTCAGACGCAAAGCACCTTCATATTCCCCATAATCGCTCACAGCTCTCATGGCAGCTCCTACCAAGTCGAAGGACACCGCAAAACCATTGAACAAGGGTATAGAATCCTTCTGCACACGGAACAGGCCTCCCTGTCCCTGCACAGGCAAACAGGTCAGGAGCCATACAAGACTAAGGCAGATTCTTGAAATAGATGAAAAGATGAGGCGTTGAAGCGTCATAGTTTACAGATGTTTGGTGGATATGTACAGAATCGATTCCCCATTGGGTACAACTGACAGATGTGATGGTATGGAAATAGGACAACTGACAGTCGACAGACTCGAAGCGGGGATGGTTGTCCTTTGCCACATAAACAGTGTCCATCACCACCCATTGGCGCGTAGAGCGTTCAAAGAGCAAAGTATCAACCGCACGTGTATGACTCATAGGCAGTTCGAACCTCTTGGTATTCACGCTCCTGTTCAGCAAGAGGCTGTCCGTACCGTCAGCCCGGATGACATAGATATTAAGCGTATCTGGGAGCGAGGCGTTCGCACTGTCGTTGCTGCTCACCTGATAGACACAGCTGACGATGTTCTGCACCGGACAATCTATCGAGGAGCAAGCTGACATCAGGACAACCAACACCAGCATACCGAAGCAGTGCAAACCGCGTATCGTCATGATATCACCTCCTCTATCTGATAGTTGTTGCGGTCGTGAGAATTTCTGCTTACCAAATCTCCCACAAATCCTGCCAAAAACAGCTGGGTTCCGATAATCATCATCGTCAGGGCGATGAAGAAATAAGGTGAATCCGTTACTAATCGTTGGGGAATACCATTGGCAAGCGCATAGAGTTTATCTGCACCGAGAATAAAAGCAGAGACAAAACCTATAAAGAAAGTCAAAGTACCCAAAAAGCCGAACACGTGCATGGGTTTTCGTCCGAAACTGCTCAGAAACCAAAGGGTTATCAGGTCAAGATAGCCATTGAAGAAACGGTTCAAGCCGAACTTTGACTGTCCATACTTACGGGCCTGATGATGCACAACCTTCTCGCCGATGCGGTCAAAACCGGCGTTCTTGGCGAGGTAAGGGATATAACGGTGCATCTCTCCATAAACCTCGATATTTTTTACTACATCCTTGCGATATGCTTTCAGTCCACAGTTAAAATCATGCAGGTTCTTGATGCCGCTGATCTTGCGGGCTGTGGCATTGAAAAGCTTGGTAGGGATGGTCTTGGAAAGAGGATCATAGCGTTTTTGCTTATATCCGGAAACAAGGTCGTACCCTTCTATCATAATCATCTTATAGAGACCGGGAATCTCATCGGGAGAATCCTGAAGGTCTGCATCCATCGTGATGACCACATCTCCCTGGGCTTCCTTAAAACCACAATAGAGAGCTGGACTCTTTCCGTAGTTTCTTCTGAATTTGATAGCTTTGATGTTTTTGGATTTTTCTGCAAGCTCTTCTATCACCTGCCAGGAACGGTCGGTGGAACCATCATTGATGAAGATTACTTCGAAGGTGAAGTCATTCTCATTCATCACACGCTCTATCCAGGCATATAGTTCGGGCAGAGACTCCTCTTCGTTAAACAAAGGTATTACAACTGATATATCCATGTTCTGTTTTCTTGAATTGTTCTATAGGGTTGGTTGGTTGTCACGACGTCTGGCCCATGCTGCGAAAGGCAGGCAGAGCAATCCTCCTATCAATACGTTCATCACCAATACATTAAGTACGAAGTCTACAGGAGTTATCTGTTGCATCTGCGCAAGCATGTCATTCAACTCACGTTTAGTTACGCCATAAGCCTTGAACATCGTCTTTGCCTCGTCACTGCTCAGAACCTCAAGATAGGTATTCACCAGATAGCCATGGTCTAAAAAAGCCAGATAGACATACTGGGCAAGAGCAAACAGCATGGAGGCATAAAAGAAAATGAGGAAATAATAGGCGGCTCCCCTGCGGAAGGAGATGATTCCTTCGCGCACATGGTCGCGAAAAGCTGTCAGCCTGCGTCCTGCAAAGAAAGGACTGGCAATGGCGGTGACGGATGCCAGCATACTGAGCATCGGTGAACTGAGCCCCATGATGTAGCAAGCAAAGCTCACAATCCATGCCAGGGCCAGATAAAGTCCGTCGATGCGCGCAAAGGCTTGCAGTTGTCGGTATTCGTCTGGATTCATCATATTCACAATTTTTTGCGTGCAAAATTAACAAGAAAAATCCAAACAGCGCACGTTTCAGCACTTATTTTATAAAGAATTAAGTGATGATGAACGATAGGCTGATTTAGGAAGAATACATAAAGTTAATTTTCTTTAAAACAAACCGTGATATTTGGTATATCCAAAAAGATTATTGTACCTTTGCACCCGCTAAGAAAAATGGGCAAGTCTTGCACGGCCAGCTCCCTTCGAATCCTCCAGGACGGGAACGTAGCAAAGGTAGTTGGTTGTAGCGGCGCGATGTAAGTAGCTTGCCCACCCGCCTCTTTAGCTCAGTTGGCCAGAGCACGTGATTTGTAATCTCGGGGTCGTTGGTTCGAATCCGACAAGAGGCTCAGAAATTTTCCTGTCACAGAAAGGCGTTTACCGATTCGGCAAACGCCTTTTTCATACCTCTGTCAATGCTTCAAAATCACACCGTCATCAGTCAAAAACCGTCTAACTGCGTTTTTGGCACTTTCCAACTGGGAAAATAAAATATTCTAACTGGAAAAATAAAATTTCCCAGTTAGGCATTTTTCTTTACATTCCTTTCAAACCGAAGATTTCTTTGGCTCTTTTCAGCGTATCTGCAGACAAGGGTGCCACGCCATCCAGAGGATAGGCAATACCCAGTTCTTGATACTTGTAAATACCCATGGTATGATAAGGCAACAGCTCCACCTTCTCTATACAAGTGTATTGTGAGAGGTGTCGGGCAAGCGTCCGCAGACGCTGTTCATCATCCGTATATCCAGGCACCACCACATGGCGTATCCAAACAGGTTTCTTGATTTCTTCCAGATAATCCAAGGTTGACTGGTTGTTTTTCCTGCTATGAGCCGTATAAGCAGGATGCAAGCTGTCATCAAGCGTCTTGATATCCAGCATCACCAAGTCGGCAAGGGCAAGTACTTCCTTTGTCTTTTCAGAAAAAATGGCACCGCTGGTGTCCAAGGCTGTATGCAAACCCAACTGACGACAGAGCAGGAAGAACTCCTTCAGAAAGTCTGCCTGCATGAGCGGCTCTCCACCAGAACAGGTCACCCCACCCTTACGGATGAAACTCTTATAGCGCAACACCTCAGCGAGCAATTCCTCCGGTGTCATCTCGTATGGCACAGGGCGATGCGGGTCCCACGTGTCAGGATTATGACAGAAAGCACACCGCATGGGACAGCCCTGGAAGAAGGCTACAAAGCGTATTCCAGGGCCGTCGACTGTGCCAAAGGACTCGATGCTGTGCAAACGTCCTTTCATGGCAGAAAATTAGAGTGAGTGATTTATCGTTCTTGAAAGAACATCCAGTTGCTGCTCACGGGTCAGTTTCACGAAATTTACCGCATAGCCGCTCACACGGATGGTCAGTTGGGGATATTTCTCTGGATGTTCCATGGCATCAACCAACAATTCGCGGTCAAAGACATTCACATTCAGGTGATGTCCGCCGTCAGGAGTGAAGTACCCATCCATCAGACTCACCAGATTCTCTATCTGTGTGTCATTCTCTTTACCTAATGTCGAAGGAGAGATGGCAAAGGTATATGAAATACCGTCATGGCTGTGATGGAAAGGCAGTTTGGCTACCGAGGACAAAGCAGCCACAGCACCCTTCACGTCACGACCGTTCATGGGGTTGGCACCCGGAGCAAAAGGTACGCCTTTGGCACGACCGTCGGGAGTTGCACCGGTATTCTTTCCATAGACTACATTAGAGGTGATGGTCAGCAGCGACTGGGTGGGGATGGCATGACGGTAGGTTTCGTGCTGACGGAGGAATTCCATAAACTTCTCTGTCACCATCAGCGCCAGCTTGTCTGTCTTCTCGTCGTTATTACCAAAAGGCATGGTGGGGGTTCCTTCCTGCTCAAAACCTACGGCGATACCTCGCTCATCGCGGATGATGCGCACCTTGCCATACTTCACGGCTGCCAACGAGTCGGTAACTATAGACAATCCGGCAATACCTGTAGCACGGGTACGTATCACATCGCCATCTATCAGCGACATCTGATAAGCCTCATAGTCATATTTATCGTGCATATAGTGGATTATCTTCAGGGCATTGACGTATGTCTTTGCCAACCAGCGCATCATGTTCTCGAACTTGTACATCAGTTCTTCGTACTCCAGATAGTCACCTGAAATAGGAGCAAAGTCGGGGCCTATCTGTTCACCGCTTATCTCGTCTCGTCCACCATTGATGGCATACAGCAGACACTTGGCCAAGTTGGCACGGGCTCCGAAGAACTGCATCTGCTTGCCTATCTTCATCGGACTCACACAACAGGCGATACCATAATCGTCACCGTAATCAGGACGCATCAAGTCATCGTTCTCATACTGTATGGCAGAGGTCTTGATGGACATCTTGGCACAGTATTTCTTCCAGTTTTCAGGCAAGTTCTGTGCCCAGAGTACGGTAAGATTGGGTTCTGGTGCCGGACCCAGATTGTCCAGAGTATGAAGGATGCGATAAGAAGTCTTTGTAACAAGGGTACGACCATCCACACCCATACCACCGATAGATTCCGTCACCCACACGGGGTCTCCCGAAAAAAGGTCGTTATACTCCGGCGTACGGAGGAAGCGCACAATGCGCAGCTTGATGATCATCTGGTCTATGAGCTCCTGCGCTTCTTCCTCTGTCAATATGCCCTCACGGATATCCTTCTCGATGAAGATGTCAAGGAAGGTGCTGACACGACCTATAGACATGGCAGCTCCATCCTGGTCTTTGACAGCTCCAAGATATCCGAAGTACACGAACTGCACCGCCTCTCGGGCATTCTGAGCAGGACGGGTTACATCAAAGCCATAGTTAGCACACATCTTAACAAAACTCTTCAGTGCTGCAATCTGCTCTGAAGTTTCCTCGCGCATCTGTATACACTCTTCTGTCATTTCCTGAATATCCAGACGGTCCAGAAAGCGCTTCTTTTCCTCTATCAGATTATTGACACCATAAAGGGCTATACGGCGATAGTCTCCGATGATGCGACCACGTCCGTAAGCATCAGGAAGACCGGTGATGATATGCGCATGACGGGCATTGCGAATATCCTTGGTGTATGCGGAAAAAACGCCCTCGTTATGGGTCTTGCGATACTTTGTATAAATCTCCTTGGTGGCAGGATCCAACTGATAACCGTATGCCTTCAGGGCACTCTCCACCATACGAATGCCACCCTTGGGAAAAATTCCTCGCTTGAGGGGAGCGTCGGTCTGAAGACCTACAATCACCTCGTTTTCCCTGTCAATATAACCGGCGCCGTATGTTTCCAAAGTCTGAGGCAACTTCTCCTCTGCATCGTAAACACCTTTCTCGCGTTCTACCTTGAACATCTCTCCCAGCTTCTTCCAAAGAGCACGGGTTTTCGAGGTGGGTCCTGCAAGAAAACTCTCATCTCCAAGATAGGGAGTGTAGTTGTGCTGAATAAAATCTCGTACGTTAATCTCTCTCTTCCAGGCAAAGCCTTCAAATCCGTCAATCTGATGGGTTAATTTCATTATAAATGCGTGTTTATTTAAGAGTAATGATTTCGGCTACAAAGTTACACATTTTTTCTCATATATCTCAACAATCAGAGACTAAATCGCTCCAAGCCCTTTTTTCACCATCACAAAACAGCCGCAAACGACCGAAAACATATAAAAAAAACAGATTACATACAATATTTTCAGGAAAAATGAGTTTAAAGATTAAAAAGAAAAGAAAAATGGCATCGACAACAACAGTAAACAGCGCCTATATCTACGACGGCATGACTGAGTTCGAGAGGAACGTCAAGCGCATATGCGATTTCCTCATAGCAGCAGCCTGCCTGGTAGTATTCTCGCCTCTCTTCCTGATTTGTTACATCGCTATCATCAAAGAATACGGAAAACCAGCCATCTTCAAACAGGAACGCATCGGACGTTTCGGCAAGCCTTTCTACATCTATAAATTCAGGAGTATGAAGATTGACGCTGAGAAAGACGGGCCCCAATTATATGATGGCGAAAAGGATGACAGACTGACCAAGACAGGTAAATTCCTCAGAGACCACCATCTGGACGAGCTGCCCCAACTCTGGAATGTACTGAAAGGCGACATGGCGTTCGTCGGTCCACGTCCTGAAAGGAAATTCTTTATCGACCAAATCATGGAGCATGATTCCAGATACAGCTGTCTGTACCAGATACGTCCTGGAGTCACCTCCTATGCTACCCTCTATAATGGATATACAGACACCATGGAGAAAATGCTCAGACGTCTGGAATATGACCTCTACTATCTGGAACATCGTTCCTGGTGGTTTGACATCAAAATCCTGGGCAGTACCTTCTTTAGCATCATAGGAGGAAAGAAGTTCTGATAACGCCATCCTATCACACTGAGTCAACAGCCAATCAAATGTCAAAAAAACTTTATACCTTATTAATATATATACTATCCTACATCACAGCGCAAGCCCAAAACCTGACAGACAGTCTGAACTACCATCTGGATATTCAGACATCCAATGCGTCAGGGATCACTCCTTTGTGGCTGAATGCCAATAAACATGGTCTCAGCTCACTACGTACTGACAACAGCTACGTAAGGGTGGCATTAGAGCGCACTTCTGCATCTGACCCCAACAGAAAATGGGAATTGGGCTATGGCATTGATCTCGTGAAGGCGCAGCACTTTACGAGCGACTTTATTCTTCAACAGGCATATATAGAGGGCAGATGGCTGAAGGGCACCCTCACTATCGGCAGTAAGGAATATCCCATGGAGCTGAAGAACCAACGCCTTTCAAGCGGCTCGCAGACATTTGGCATCAATGCCAGACCCATACCTCAAGTACGCATCGCACTGCCCGAATATTGGACGCTTCCCTTTGCCAAGGGGTGGTTTCAAATCAAGGGTTCTGTCTCCTTCGGCTGGTTGACGGACAACAGCTGGCAACGCGATTTCACCGACTGTAAATCTAATTATACGCAAAATACCCTGATGCATACCAAAGCCGGATATATGCGTATCGGTAAAGACAACCGACCGCTCTCCGTGGAGTTGGGACTGGAGATGGCTGTCAACTTCGGAGGCACCTCGTACAAAAGAAATCCTGACGGCTCGATGATAAGCTTTAAGAACGGCAGCGGGATAGATTCCTACTGGAAGGCTTTTATTCCCGGAGGCAGTGATGTCAATGAAACGGACTACCGGAATGTCATGGGCAACCAGTTAGGCAGCTGGGTCATGCGCATCAACTATGACACCAAAAACTGGACAGCCCGACTTTATGGAGAGAAGTTCTTTGAAGACCATTCCTCCATGTTCATGCTCGATTACGATGGTTATGGAAGCGGTGACCAATGGGACGAAAGGGTGAAAAGCCGTTATTATGTTTATGACCTGAAGGATATGATGGTAGGACTGGAGCTGAACCTCAAGCATTTCAAGCCCGTCAGAAACATCGTGCTCGAATACCTCTACACCAAATACCAAAGCGGTCCTCTGTACCATGACCATACTCCTTCCATCAGTGACCATGTCAGCGGTTTGGACGACTTCTACAACCACTCGCTTTTCAGCGGATGGCAACATTGGGGACAAGTGATAGGAAACCCTCTCTACCGTTCTCCTATCTACAACACGGATGGCACCATAAAGGTACAGGACAACCGATTCGTAGCATGGCACGCTGGTATCGACGGTACCATCCTCTCCGGACTGGACTACCGTGTACTGGCATCCATTCAACAGGGACTCGGAACCTACTCCATGCCCTACGTCCGCCCCCAATATAACCGCAGTTATCTGTTGGAAGTAAACTACCAGCCACCCTTCAAGGGATTCAAGGGGTGGAGCATCACAGCTGCCTATGGATGGGACCGAGGAGCTATTCTTGGCAATAACCGAGGAGTACAGTTTACAATCTCAAAAAGAGGAACGTTATGAAGAAATTTACACCTTATTATATATTAGCAGTCCTGCTGACCATACCTCTCCTTTTCTCCTGTACCCTCGAACATGTGGACAACGGGAAGCTGGACGGGTATTGGCATTTGGAGCAGGTTGACACACTCGCCACAGGAGGTACCTGTATGCTGGATGAGCAAAGACGGTTCATGGGCATTCAGGCTCATCTGCTGGCGCTGTCAAACATTGACAATCCCGACTCTCCCAAAAACTTCATCTGTCATTTCGAACGGCAGGGAAACTCTCTCCGTATCTACGACATCTATTACGACAACCGGGACAACGGAGACATCAAGGTTACGGATGCCTCTGTTCTCCATCCCTTCGGCATCCATTCCCTCGACGAAACTTTCAATATAGACAAGCTGACTCATAACGCCCTGATACTCCGTTCAGAGGCATTGGCACTCCGATTCAGGAGATTCTGAACAAATCGTTAACAGATGAACACAAAGTGTTCTTCACTTCTCACATCCCTCATCACGAATAGGGATTTCCCCACGGCATCTTAGGGGAAATCCTTTGCGTATGTCAAGAAAAAGCGGTTACTTTGCACCAGAGAAACAAAAAAAACGAAGTTAAACCATCAAATACATACGACAATGAAAAAGATGATGATGACACTGGTAACGCTCTTCACGATAGTGATGACTGCCAAAGCTATGAGCTACGAACAGGCAAGAAGAGAAGCCTTATTCCTCACCGACAAGATGGCTTACGAACTGAACCTGAACGATGAGCAATATAATGCAGCATACGAAATCAACATGGACTACCTCATGGATATCACTACTCCTGACGAACTCTATGGAAGATACTGGACCCGACGCAATGCGGACATGAGCTATATCCTTTTCGACTGGCAATGGTCCCTGTTCCAAGCTGCCACCTATTTCTACCGTCCGTTATATTGGAATGCAGGCTATTGGCATTTCGCCGTCTACGCCCGTTACCCAAGAAGAGATTTCTTCTATTTCAGTTTTCCCTCCGTCCATATCACCTATTGCGGTGGACACAGCTGGAGAAACAACCGCGGACACAGCTATTACTACAAGCACCGCGACCACTACAGACCTAAGAACCACCAACATATCGGCATGAAAGACAGATGGGAACATCATAACAGCGGCACCCAGAATCATGGCAACCACAGCTATGGCAACAGTAACAGCGGATTTGGTGGCAACAGAAACCATGGCAACAACGGTGGAGGCAGTAACGAAAAGAATCACGGCAACAACAGCAGTTTCGGCTCACAACGACCAGACAGAAATGGAAATGGCAGTTCTACCAGAGTGACAGCCAACCGTCCTGAAAACCTTGGACAAGGAACTCTCAGTCAGAAGTCACTCAGATTGGAAGACTTGAAGAATGTCAACAACTCAGGCAGACAGAACATTTCCAGCAAAGAAATATTACTCAGTAACAGCCGACCTACCGTGAACAACGGTTCAAGCCGACCC
>CAMAHD010000019.1 GCA_945834405.1 uncultured Prevotella sp.
ATTGCTCCCATGTAGCTTAAGATGGCGACGACGAAGTTCACATACCAGTCGGTTTCTATCTTATTCAAAGTAGCCTCCTTTCATGCTTAGGACAGAGCACGGATAGCATCGTATGGTGAGTTGTTGTACTTTTGGTTGGTCTACACGACATAAAGCTGGTCGAGAAGCCGGTACGCATACTATGAGTATTCCAGTACGCAGGCTTGGCATACTCCAGTACGCAGGTCTGAGTACTGGAGTACTTCCGTCGGAGTACCAGCGTACTCCCGCGGAAGTACTACCACAAGGATAGTTTGTTGAAAGCCCGACCCAATATGTCTCGGAATCAATTCCTGAACAGCTATATCTTCATTGTTTTATCATTGTATCACTTTTTGGGTCTTCCCGTTGCTTGTTCGAGTAATATAGCCAACCACCACTTCATTCAGCAACGAGCGGCGTTCTGCCAATTGGATTTCAACATCATCCTCATCGTCAAAGTCTTGACTGTCAGTACGTTCTGTGTACTGTTCTCTTCGGCCGACGCTGTTGCAAACAGGGCAGCCAGTGCGATAGTGATGATTTTCTTGAGTACCATAATTTTACCCTTTCTCTATAATCTTGATTAGCTTTGCGTTGATTTCGGGTGCAAAGGTATAACGAAAATCCAGTCTGCTAAATACCATCATCGTGGTATTCACAGTCGCCCATTTAGGCTATTTTTGAAATAAAGTCGTCAGATCAATATTTGTATTTGCCTTGTATTTCCTCTATCGTTTGCTTTTGTTTTAGGTCAACCGATTTGTCTTCATACATACTTTACGTCTTTTTCGATATTTGTTTTCAACAATGTACGTAATGATTGACGGTACCTGACCAAATCAACATTGCAATTGAACATCGACTTGAACTGTTGTTCCAATTCATACATCGTGACTAAGTTTGGATTCTTCAGTTCAACCACTATATCAATATCACTATCCTCGGTATTATCTTCTCTTGCTACAGAGCCGAAAATGCCAAGTTTGACAATGCCGAATTTTTCTCCAAAATGAGATTTAAATTCAACCAACTTTCCCATGCAGTCATTGAGCTTCAACATACAGTTCCTTACTATTAATATTGCAAAAGTAAAAAAAATAATCGAAGAAAAGCAATATTTGCAGCTGTTTTTTTGCTTTTTCAGAAAATGTTTGTAATTTCGCCGCGATAAAAGACGACGAGTGAATATACAACTTAACTATATGCGTTTCAGGAAAACAATATTGGCAATGCAACTGTCGGCATGGACGATGTCTGTGCCTCTATCATCGTGGGGACAGCCGACAGAGCCGACGGACAGCACCATGAAGGAAAAGAATCTGGAGGGCGTCGTCGTCAAGGCGGCCCGCGGTACCCGTTCCCTCACAAGAGTGGAGAGCGTCGATATCATCGGTCAGAACCAGCTGATACGTGCCGCCTGCTGCAATCTGGGCGAGTCGTTCACCGCCAACCCGTCGGTAGATGTGAGCTACAGCGATGCCGCCACTGGTGCCCGACAAATCAAGCTGCTCGGGCTGTCAGGCACATACGTGCAGATGCTGACAGAGAACGTTCCGAACCTCAGAGGAGCCTCCCTGCCCTACTCGCTGGGCTATGTGCCCGGTCCGTGGATGCAGTCGATACAGGTGAGCAAAGGGGCTTCGAGCGTGAAGAACGGCTACGAAAGCACAACAGGACAGATCAACATCGAGTTCATCAAGCCACAGGCCACGGACGGCATCCGCGCCAACGCCTATTTAGACAACGAGCTGAAGCAGGAACTGAACCTGGACGGAAGCATCCACCTGAACAGCCGGCTATCAACGGGCACTCTCCTGCATTTCGAAAACAGGCAGACCGACCATGACGGCAACGGCGACGGATTTATGGACATGCCGAAAATAAGACAATACAATCTGATGCACCGTTGGGCGTATGTCTCGCCGGTCTGGATAAGCCAGCTGATGATCAGAGTGCTGAGGGACGAGCGGACTGGCGGACAGAGCGAAAAGCACAGCGGCAGCCTGACGGAACCGATCTATACGACGATGGTCAATACCGACCGCATTGAAGCGCAATGGAAAAACGGATTTACCATCAATGCAGACCACAACACCTCCATAGCCCTGATGCTCCACGGCTCATGGCATGATGCAGAAAACAGGTTCGGCAACACCCTCTACGACGTGACCCAGAAGAACGGCTACGCTCAGCTGATGTTCGAGACAGACCTGACCGAACGACATAACCTCAGCGTGGGTGCCTCTGTCAATCACGACGACTATCAGGAAAAAGGTTCTCCCTCACTACAGCTGAATCTCCTCAACCATGAAACAACGGCAGGCATCTATGCCCAATACACCTATAAACTGGGCGACCGGCTGACCGTCATGCCTGGCATCCGCTGGGACCACTCCTCCCTGTATGGCGGCTTCTTCACGCCGCGTCTGCACGTCAGATATTCCCCCTGGGAGATGCTGACCCTCCGAGCCTCCGCAGGAAAGGGCTACCGCACTCCCCACCCCTTGGCCGAAAACACCACACTACTGGCAAGCGGCCGCACCGTCATCGTAGGTACCGACCTGCAGCAGGAGGAGGCCTGGAACATGGGGCTTTCTGCCGGACTCCATCTTCCCATCAAGGGAAAGACACTGGAGCTGAACGCCGAATACTACTATACGGACTTCGTCCACCAGACAGTCGTCAACTTCGACGGGAATCAGGGAGAGCATACGCTCGCCTTCGAGAACCTTCAGGGCAAGAGCTACAGCCACACCTTTCAGATAGATGCCACCTATCCGTTCTTCGACGGCTTCACCGCCACAGGCGCATTCCGTCTGAACGACGTGAAATGCAGCTACGACGGAGAACTGAGGCAAAAGTACCTCACCTCTCGCTACAAGGGTATGCTGACGCTCTCCTACAAGACACCGCTGGAACTATGGCAGCTGGACATGACAGGACAGCTGAACGGAGGCGGCAAGCTATACGACCGCACGGACTATCCTGCCTACTTCCAGTTGCAGGCACAGGTGACCCGCGAGTTTCGCCATTTCAGCATTTACCTCGGTGGCGAGAACCTCACCAATTACAAGATCAGCGAACCCATACAACATGCTCATCATCCTTGGTCACCGTCGTTTGATGCCACACAGATTTGGGGTCCAGTGACGGGTGCCATGGCCTACATCGGAATAAGAATCAGATTTGAGAAATTATAAAGATATTCGACTTTCGCATGTGCTCATTTATCTGCCTTTTACTACTTACGAAAGTTGAATAAAGATATAAAACCAGAAAGAACATGAAAAGAATTTTATCCTCAGCATTCCTCGCAATGCTTTTCGTCAGTACCTTCGCACAGACCAAGGCTGACACGCTTGTAGTAACACCGACCCCCATGATGCACTGTGAGGGTTGCGAGAACAAGATCAAGAGCAACATCCGCTTTGTCAAAGGCACCAAGAAGATCGAGACATCCGTCCCCAAGCAGACCGTCACCATCATCTACGATGGCAGAAAGACCACCTTTAACGACTTCGTAGCCGCCTTCAAGAAAATCGGCTATTCCATCCAGAAAGTAAAATGATTTAAGCTTCGCTTTCATTTAGTTGTGGAAGAGCTTTTGAGCACGCCCTGGACCGTTGGTTCAGGGCGTGCCATCACTTCTGATACACCATCAATTTGAAATTATCTTACGTAAAGAAGCCAACATCAACGGCATCTCCGTGCGGCAGGGTGAGACACTGCTCGTGCCTGCCTGTGAAAATGTCCTCTACATCTTCGGCAATGCCACTTTCCTGACTGCCACACTGTGATAAAAACCGAATCTCTGATAAACAGGCATAACAGACAGACATAACAGACAGCTATGAATACTATCAATCTCCGCGCCCTCATGCCCGTGCTTTTCGGCTTGTTGGCTCATCATAACTCCTCATTATAAAATACATCAGATTGGTCTTCAACCATCCATTCATTCCCATTCAAAAACAGTTCAGAAACCAT
This sequence comes from uncultured Prevotella sp., assembly GCA_945834405.1. Classification (GTDB taxonomy): domain Bacteria; phylum Bacteroidota; class Bacteroidia; order Bacteroidales; family Bacteroidaceae; genus Prevotella. The sequence continues at coordinate 4,009 of CAMAHD010000019.1, forward strand.
CATTTACACAATTCTTTTGGACGTTCAAATAATAATATGTACCTTTGTTGCTCATTATGAAAACATAGTTATATTCATGCATGGAACAGAACATTACACCTAAACGAATCAACGTTGTTGACAGTCTTCGTGGTTTTGCCGTAGTGGGCATCATCATCATCCATTTTCTCGAACATCTTAATTTCTATTCCTTCCCCGAGCCAACGCCTTTCGAGCAAGGATTGTGGGACACCGTGTTCTATATCGGAGCAAACAAGATGTATGCCATCTTTGCCTTGCTGTTCGGGCTAAGCTGTTACATCCAGCATCACAATGCCGAGAAGCGTGGCGAGGACTTCCGCTTGCGTTTTGCATGGCGTATGCTTCTGCTTTTCTGTTGGGGATTGCTCGACTTGGTGTTTTTCAATGGCGATATCCTGTGTACTTATGCTGCCCTGGGCTTGCTGCTCATCCCTTTGGTCAAGGCTTCCGACAAGGTGTTGCTGGTCGTTGCCGCCATACTCTTCGTTCAGCCTATCGAGCTGTATTACATCGTCAAGGGACTTTTCGATTCCAACGCATTGCCAATGGATCTCGGCTACTCTCATCTGTGGAATGTGTGCTACGATGCATGTGCCAATGGCGGCTTCATCGATGTGGCACGCGCTGGCCTGACCACAGGATTGCAGATAAACTTTGGCTGGGCAATCGAGAATGGCCGTTTCACCCAGACGCTCATGCTGTTTGTCGTAGGCATGCTTCTCGGACGCAAACGTCTGTTTATCAACGAGGGCAATAGCCTCAAGTTCTGGAAACGAGCCATGGGCTATGCCGTGTTCGCTTTTGCCGTCACTCAGGCGTTACTCCTCTCCATACCTATCGACGAGATGTCTCCATGCGTTGGCAAGAGTATTGAGATAATGCTCAAAGCATGGCGCAACTTTGCCATGATGACATTCTATGTGGGAGGCATAACTCTCTTATACTACACTGCGAGCAGTATGCAGAAAGCCATTTCTCACCTTGAGTGCATCGGCAAGATGAGCCTCAGTGACTACCTTATACAAAGCATGGTCGGCGGTTTCATCTTCTACAACTGGGGGCTCGGTCTTTATACCGTCAGCAGCCACGGCATCAGTTTTATCCTCGGCATCATATTCTGCTTCTGCCTCTATTTCTTCTGTCGTTTCTGGACCTCCCATTTCCGTCGCGGTCCGTTGGAAGAGTTATGGGCAAGGGCAACACACATAAAGATAAGGCGTTAACTATTCCCACAGTCACAGTCGGTCTACGCTCTTTTTTCACGGTCTGTCCATGACAGCTTCGACTGAAGCCGCCTGACAATGGCTGCCACAACTCGTCAGACATGAGCTGGACAAAGGATGCAAGGACTTTGCGGAAATGCGGGCGAGGGGAAAGGAAATGAGCACAAAAATGTGAAATATTCAAAAAGTGGGGTAAAGACACTCAAATATTTGCACAAAAATTAGCTTATGAGCAACTTTTTAGTTAATTTTGCACCACTGAAAAAATAACAACAACTTATTAATCATCATGGATTGGTTTATTAAACTATTCACTGCTACAGACTCCGTAGCACATATCGCCATGCTTTATGCCATGGTGATAGCTTGCGGTGTTCTCTTAGGAAAAATCAAATTCGGGAAAGTGGCACTCGGTGTCACATTCGTTTTGTTTGCAGGTATTCTCGCCGGTCACCTCGGACTGACGGCTCCGCTGGACATCCTGACCTTCCTGCAAGATTTCGGACTTATCCTCTTTGTCTTCATGATTGGTTTGCAGGTAGGTCCTGGTTTTTTCGAGAGTTTCAGAAAGGGAGGTGTCACGCTGAACCTGCTGGCTTCGGGAGCCGTACTGCTGAACATCATCGTGATGTTTGCCTGCTACTATTGTTTCTTCGACACAAGCAATCCCAACAACCTGCCCATGATGGTGGGAACGCTCTGTGGAGCCGTGACCAACACCCCGGGACTCGGTGCCGCCAACGAGGCTCTCAACAGTGTCTTCTCCAACGGACAGCAGCCACAGATAGCATCGGGATATGCCTGTGCCTATCCACTCGGCGTCATCGGCATCATCGGTGCCACCATCCTCATCAGATATATCTGCAAGGTGAAACTGGACCACGAGGAGAAACTGCTTGAAGAGGAGTCGGCTGACAACGCTCATGTCAAGCCACATCAGATGCACCTGAAGGTGACGAACAGCTATCTCGCAGGAAGAACATTGCTGCAAATTCATGACTTCCTCAACCGCGACTTCGTCTGCTCACGAATACTCCATGACGGACACGTCAGCATTCCGAACAGAAATACCGTTTTTGAACTGGGAGACCAGATATTCATCGTATGTGCCGAGGCAGACGCTGAAGCCATCATCGCCTTCATCGGTCCGGAGATAGAGGTGGATTGGGAAAAACAAGACCAGCCCATGGTTTCAAAGAGAATTCTCGTCACTCGTCCTTCCATCAACGGAAAGACGCTCGGACAGATGCACTTCTCGTCCGTTTATGGTGTCAACGTGACACGTATCACACGTCAGGGTATAGACCTCTTTGCCAGCCCCAACCTGGCTCTGCAGGTGGGTGACAAGATTATGGTGGTGGGTCCTGAAGACCTCGTAAACCGCGTATCGGATGTGCTCGGAAACAGTATCAAACGACTCAACGCGCCTAACATCGCCACCATCTTCATCGGTATCATTGCGGGTATCATCTTCGGAAGCCTGCCTTTCACCATCCCCGGTATGCCCGTTCCGCTGAAGCTCGGTATCGCTGGAGGTCCGCTGATCATCGCCATCCTCATTGGCAGATATGGATATAAGGTGCATCTCGTCACCTATACCACCACCAGTGCGAACCTGATGCTGCGAGAGATAGGTCTGGTGCTCTTCCTCGCCAGTGTCGGCATCAAGGCTGGTGCCGGATTCTGGGACACCGTGGTGCAGGGAGACGGTCTGAAATATGTGGGAACGGGATTCCTCATCACCATCATTCCTATCCTGATTATCGGTACCATAGCTCGACTGAAATACAAGTTCAACTACTTTACCATCATGGGTATGATTGCCGGTACCTATACCGACCCTCCCGCACTGGCTTACGCCAACCAGTCTTGCTCGAAAGAGGCTCCTGCCGTAGGTTACTCCACGGTTTATCCTCTCAGTATGTTCCTGCGCATCCTCACAGCACAGATCATCATCCTGCTCTGCTGCGGAATGTAAACACGACGACAAGATGACGATTAACTCGAGAATAAATATTCCATCAGAACTATATCAAATGAAACAAGTAACGACAAAATGGCTCTTAGGCATGCTGTTGGCATTGTCGCCCACGATGCTCTTGGCTCAGATAGACAAGAGTATCAAGCTGAACGAGGTGATGACAGACAACAGCGAAAGCCTGCAAGACGAGTACGGCGTATGTAACCCTTGGGTGGAGATAGCCAATATCTCACACTCTACCTACAACATACGCGGTATGTACATCACTACTGACAAATCGGTTCTGGACAAGACAATGAGCGTGCCTGAGAGAATCAAGCGCATGAGCATTATCCCTAACGGAGAACCGAGAACCAGTCTCTCTGCGCGACAGCACTTAGTGCTTTATCTCAACAGCTACCCTGCCAAGGGTGCACTGCATCTGAACGTCAAGGTGAACACTGGCGAACCTACCTGGGTTGCACTGTACAGCGGAAATGCAGTAGACCTGATCGACTCGGTGACCGTGCCGGCTCTCGCCTCCAACCAGTCCTTCGCACGTCTGCATGACGGAGGAGAAAAATGGCAGGTGAAACCACAGGACTGCGTCACCCCAGGTATCTCAAACTATATTGAGGTAACTGAAAGTAAAATAGCCAAGCTCAAGCGTGAAGACCCCCACGGTTTCGGCATCAGCGTTCTTGCGATGGGTATTGTATTCTTCTGTCTGGCATTGCTCTTCGTCTTCTTCACCTTCTTCGGACTGTTCATGCGTCACCGCGAAACGGCTAAGAAGGTTACCAATCTGCAGCCTCTCAAGGCTGGTGTCAAGACGGTTGAAAAGACCATGGAGATTGGACATAAGACCAACGTCATCCTCCAGGATGGTCTCAAGAGTAAGGGTATCGACAAGGAGATTTATATCGCTGTCATCTCCATGGCACTCAAACAGTATTTCGACAATGTGCATGATGTGGAGAGTGGCGTCATCACCATCAAACCCAAAAATACAGAATGGAACAACGAGTTGCCACAGATGACTCACTTCCATGAGTAATACACTCCACCAAAGATTCATGATTTTTACACCTTATTTAATATATATAGAACAATGAACAAATATCAGTATAAAGTACAAGGCGTTGACTATGACGTTGAGATTGAAGAAGTAGAAGGCAACCTTGCCAAAGTGAACGTGAACGGCATCTCTTTTGAAGTGGAACTCAAGCAGCCCATCAATGCCGCAACCGCCATCAGCAAACCACGCCCCGTCACTCCTCCCGTAACGGCTCCCACAGCAGCGCCCGTTGCACAGCCTGCCGCTCCTGCTCCTGCCGCCGCCGGAACCGGAGCTGCCGTCAAGGCTCCGCTGCCTGGCACCATCACTTCGGTCAACGTGAAGGTTGGCGACAAGGTGAATGTAGGTGACTCTGTACTTGTTCTCGAAGCCATGAAGATGCAGAACAACATCGAGTCGGAGTTTGCAGGTACCGTTACTTCAATCGTTGTTAAACCGGGCGACTCTGTCATGGAAGGTGCTACGTTGCTCACAATAGGATAAATAACAAACTATGGGATTTACTAACTTCTTAGCAGAAAACTTCAGTGAGTTTCTGACCTATACGGGCTTTGCCAATGCTACAGGCGGAAACCTCATCATGATTGTGGTGGGAATCATTCTCATCTATCTCGCCATCAAAAAGGATTTCGAACCCCTGTTGCTCATCCCTATCGGACTGGGTATCATTCTCGGAAATATTCCCTTCCGCGCTGACGCCGGACTGGAGATTGGTCTTTACGAGGACAACTCCGTGCTCAACATCTTCTATCAAGGTGTGAGACAGGGATGGTACCCGCCGCTGGTCTTCCTCGGCATCGGTGCCATGACCGACTTCACCGCCCTGATAGCCAACCCTAAGCTGGTGCTGATAGGTGCGGCGGCTCAGTTTGGTATCTTCGGTGCATATATGGTGGCTCTGGCGTTGGGCTTCGAGCCTAATCAGGCCGCCGGTATTGCCATCATCGGTGGTGCCGATGGACCTACCGCCATCTTCCTTTCGTCGAAGCTGTGCCCCAACCTGATGGGTGCCATCGCCGTGTGTGCCTACAGCTACATGGCGCTCGTTCCGCTGATTCAGCCGCCTTTGATGCGTCTGCTCACTACCAAGAAAGAGCGCGTCATCAAAATGAAGCCCAGCCGCGAGGTAAGCCAGACGGAGCGCATACTCTTCCCCATCATCGGTCTGCTGCTCACTACCTTCATCGTGCCTTCGGGTCTGCCCCTCCTGGGTATGCTCTTCTTCGGAAACCTGCTGAAGGAATCGGGCAAGACCACACGTCTGGCAAAGACCGCCGGAAGTGCCCTGAACGATATCGTTGTCATGCTGCTCGGACTCACTGTTGGATGCTCTACACAAGCCAGCGAGTTCCTGACGCTCAACACGCTCTTCATCTTCGTCGTTGGTGCCTGTGCCTTCATGGTGGCTACTGCCAGTGGCGTTTGCTTCGTCAAGCTGATGAACCTCTTTTTGCCTAAGGACAAGAAGCTCAATCCGCTGATTGGAAATGCCGGCGTTTCGGCTGTTCCTATGAGCGCACGTATCAGCAATAACCTGGGTCTTGAATACGACCGCCACAACTTCCTGCTCATGCACGCCATGGGTCCCAATGTGGCTGGTGTCATCGGTTCGGCTGTTGCCGCCGGTGCGCTGCTCGGATTCCTCAGCTAATATACTCACAACAGGACCGGTGGGGGGACTAACGACTCTGTCCGACCTCACCGGTCTTTTTCTTTTTCGCATCATGGTACAAGCTATAAACCACACTTCCAACCATCACTCCTCCACTCCACATATAGCCATCATCAACCCGAACACGCTGGCTATCATCGGACTGAAAAGTATTCTGCAGAGTGTCATGCCCATCATGGACATTGACTGTTTTGGTACCTTTGGAGAACTGGAAGCATCCGATCATGAGCGCTATTTTCACTATTTCGTCTCTATTGACATCCTGATTCAGCACAGAACTTTCTTCCTTCAGAGACGCAACAAAACCATTGTCATCACAACCTCGGCTGACTCGCAGACCCTCTCGGGAGATTTCAACTGTCTGCAGGTAAACCAGTCTGAAAAACAGCTAATCAAAGACTTGCTCACACTGGAGCAACATGCCCATGCCCACGGAAAGAACCTGCCGCCCGCACAGCAGCATCAAACAGACAAGACCGTCCTCTCGCAACGAGAAATAGAGGTGATGACTTATATCGTACGAGGCTACATCAACAAAGAGATAGCCGAACAGCTGTGCATAGGACTGTCTACCGTCATCACGCATCGGAAAAATATCATGGAAAAGCTGAACATCAGAAGCGTGTCTGCCCTTACCATCTATGCCGTTACTCACGGGTACGTCACCATCGACCAGATTTGAGTCTATCTCAACACAGCTCCCGTGAAGATTCGTCCTGAATGAATTCCTTGTACACGAGCCGAAAAATAATGACTGTTGTCGGCGTATGTACAGATGCCACAATCATGGATATGGTGGGAAGCAACTCCCTTACGCTCTAACTGGAAGCGATTGCATCGCTTGAGGTCTATATGCCACTTGTGATGTTTCTCGGCTATCAAATCCATCGGGAAGCCTGCCTCTCGGAAAGCCTCATACACTTCATCACCTACCTCGAAATGGCGGACCGATATGCCTGGTCCGATATAACACTCCATCTGCTCCGCTGCACAGCCAAAAGCTGTCTTCATCGCATCGACCGTCTTCTCGACAATGCCGTCCTTCGTGCCTCGCCAACCGGCATGAATGACGCCTACGGCATGACTATCGGGAGCATAGATTACGACGGGAATACAATCGGCAGTAGAAACACCGATACACACCCCTCGCTCTGACGTCATCAGCGCATCGACTCCTTCCAAATCGAGCTGTCGCTGCTCTGAAGACTGTTGCAGCCATTCCTCATCTATCAGTCTCACCTCCGTCTGATGCGTCTGATGGGGAATAACCAGACGGTTACTGTCTATGGACAATGCTTGACAAAGCAACGCGCGATTGGCTGATACGGAGGACGCATCGTCGCCACAATAAGCATTGACATTCATCGTGGCATATTCGCCCTGACTGAAACCACCCTGTCGGGTTGTGCTGAAGACGGTGAGGCGCTCTACTTGGGTATGATATAGTAGCTTCATGGACTTTTTACCGCAAAATTACGAAAAAGCGATGATATCTCAAAACTAATATGTATATTTGCATCATATTTTCATGGCATCACGACATGCTTTGAAACGAATCAGTCAATATAACTGACAGATATCACTCGATTAAACCATCGAACATCTGTCGATTAAACCATCGAACATCAGTCAATAAAACCAGCAGATATAACCAGACAACATGAAGATAGCAATCATAGGTGCCGGCGCAGCAGGATGTTTTGCCGCCATCCATCTCAAACGCTACATGCCCGAAGCTGACATCACCGTCTACGAGGCAGGAAAGAAGGCATTGGCGAAAGTGGCAGTGACAGGCGGCGGCAGATGTAACCTGACCAACTCCTTCCGGCAAGTGAGAAGTCTCGACAGCGTCTATCCAAGAGGCGCAAGGCTGATGAAAAGGCTGCTGAGGGAGTTCAGCCACGAAGATGCCTATCAGTGGTTTGAAGACGAAGGCGTCAGACTGACCACACAGTCCGACGAGTGTGTCTTTCCGATTTCTCAGGATGCCATGGAGATTGTGCATACCCTGCTCAGACTGATGAAACAGCTGAAGGTAAGACTGGCTCTGCAATACAGGATGGATGCGCTCAAGCAGACGGAACAAGGGTTTGAGCTGCACTTCAGCAATCAAGAGAAGAGGATGGCTGAACAGGTGTTGGTGACCGTCGGCGGCATTCCACGCCTTTCGGGACTCAGGATGTTCCAGGATATAGGACTGCCCATAGCTGACCCCATACCCTCGCTGTTCAGCTTTTGTATCGACAATCAGGACCTGAAGGAGTTGATGGGCACCGTAGTAGAACCTGTTGGAGTGGCACTAACGGGTACCAAACTGAAAGCCACGGGCGCATTACTCATCACCCACTGGGGTGTCAGCGGTCCGGCTGTTCTCAAACTGTCGTCCTATGCTGCCAGACTGTTGGCTGACAGTGACTACCACGCCACCTTGAGCATCAACTGGTTTGGAGAAGAGAACGAAGCGGAGGTAATAGAACAGCTGACGGTACTCGCCATACAGCATCCTCAGAAACAACTGCAGAGTGTATACCCCACTCGATTCAACAGCCGACTATGGACTTTCCTGCTCCAGGAATGCCAACTGAAACCGGAGATGAGATGGGCGGAATTAGGCAAAAAGAGTTTCAACCGCATGGCTGCCCGACTGACGAATCACCTCATGACCATCACTGCGAAATACAAATGGAAGGAAGAATTTGTCACCTGCGGAGGCATCGCTCTCAGCGCCATCAATCCGTCTACACTGGAGAGCAAGCAACTGCCCGGACTCTTCTTTGCAGGAGAGATTCTCGACGTGGATGCCATCACCGGAGGATTCAACCTGCAGGCTGCATGGACCATGGCACACATGGCTGCAAAGAGCATGTATGAAAAGAAGGTGAACAGCACTCAGAACTGATCTCTTCTGCGGCGGAACAGCAGGGTCTGCACCACTCCTCGCGTAACGAGATAAAGGAGAAGGGCAAGCCACAAGGCATGGTTGGCATAGAGGGGAAAGAGCGTCAGATAGACAGCGAAAAAGACCATGGCTGCCCAGAAGGTAGCAGCAAGCATGCCTCGCGTATAGGTGATTCCGATGTAGATGCCATCCCAATAGAAAGCACCCAGACCTGCCAAGGGTATGGCAAGAGCCCATGGGAAATAATGCTGGGTGGCTTCGACCACTGACATGTCATTCGTCAGCAAACGCAGGAAAGACTCGCCAGCAACAAGATACAGCAGCGTATAACAGAGCGTCAGCACGAAAGACCAACGGAAAAGACGACTGACCGTATCATGGAACGCCGACTTGTCGCGCGCACCATAATACTTGCCACCTATGGCCTCACCAGCGTATGCAAAGCCATCCATCACGTACGAATAGAGGGTGAAGAGCTGAAACAAAAGGGTGTTAACCGACAGGATGACGGCTCCCTGACGTGCTCCGGCTGCGGTGAAGAACAGGTTGACAGCCACCAGAAAAAGGGTACGCAGAAAGATATCTATATTTACCGTAAAGAATCGTGACATGGACTTGCTGTCTGCAAGCGTTTCCATCAGGGATATGCCTCTGAACATACGCGCATAACCGCCACGCCACAGTAAATATAGGGCAAAGAGAAAACCGCCATATTGTGCAGAAAGGGTTCCGCACGCCACGCCCTCTACCTTCATTCCGAAACCGTAGACAAAGATAAGGCTGGCAAAGATATTCCATACGTTCTGAAAGATTGACACCAGCATCGGTATACGGGTATTCTGCATTCCGATGAACCATCCCGTCAGACTGTACAAACCCAACATTGCCGGAGCTCCCCATATACAGATATTAAAATAGGTGTAAGCATATCCGAGTATGTCATCCGTCGGTTGCATGGCTGTCATAGCTGCCCATCGGACTGCCTGCTGAAGGACGATGAACAGGAGTCCGATGCCCAGACCTATCGAGAGCGAACGCAGCAACAATCGGGCTGCCTCGTCGGACGCGCTTCGTCCGTATGCCTGCGAGGTCATTCCGCTGGTACCCATGCGGAGAAAACCGAATATCCAGTAAATCACATTGAATATCATGCTGCCAACGGCAATGGCTCCCAGATAGGCGGCTTCACCCATGTGTCCCACGATCGTCACATCTACCAAGCCCAGCAAGGGAACCGTGATATTGGAAACGATGGAAGGCAAAGCGATGGATAATATGTCCTTGTCTTTTGGATTCATGATGTCGTGGTATGGATTAGAGCGTAGGGGGCATCCTGTCTGTCGCAGGTCAGCGTCTGACTAAACTTTTCTGAACTTACTCTTGATTTTCTCCTTTAACGAGAGCCATAAGGATGTCTTCTGATGGAGGATGTATATGGAGACGGCGCCACTGGCGGCTATACAGAGCAGAGACAAGAGCCAGTAGGTCCAGCCTTCGCACAGATAGGACACCAAAAGGGTCAGCAAACCTATCGGCACCTGAATCAATGCATAACGCACCACGGAAGAGGACATGGAATAATGATAGCGATGGTGGATATAGGCTACCAATACCAAGAGTTCTACCGCATGGATAATGGCGAGAGCCAAGCCGGTGCCCGTGAGATTCAAGAAATGATAACCCACCAAGATACCGACCACCAAAAGGACATCGTACATGCTCTCCAAGAGCAGATAGGTACGGGAATCGCCCTTGGACAGACTGACATAACCCAAAGGAAGGGAGATGGCTTTGGCATACATGGCGAAAGTGGCTAACTGAGCCATTGAAACCACGGGCATGAAGCTGTCGGTATAGAGCAACGGAACCAGGATGGGCAAAGCGATGATAAAGACGGTCAGTATAGGAGATATAAGCAGTATTGACACCTCCATCTGTCTGTTGACAATCTGATTGGTGGCTGCTATGTCGTGATGGACAGCCGACAGACGGGGAAAATAGTCCGTTTCCATCGCTGAAAAAACCATGCTCGTATAGGTCACTATCAGTACATAGCCAGACGAATAGAAGCCGACCGTATCGAGATCGCCCTGGATATTCAGATAACTGCGCACCAGCATCTCGGCTCCACTGCCTAAGATGCCAGCCATTGTATAGGCTACTCCCAAGCGTACCATGGTCAAACCCTCACCCAAACAGCCAAACAGACCGCGCCAACGGAAAGGGAAATGCTTGCGTGTGAAATAAATGCAGTTCATCATGCCTACAAAGGCACTGATGACGATAACAGGCACGATGCCCGCTTCGCCAAAGAAATAAAAGACTGGAATAGAGATGCAAAACAGTATCAGCACGCTGAACAGCTGTATCACTGCCAGCGCTTTCAGCTGGCGAAGACCTTTCAGTATGGCCATCTCGCCACCCATGATGGCTATCATCGCCACGGCGGGGGCCAAAAGAATGAAATGCAAGGTGTGGTCGCCCCAGGTAAAGGTATAGTCACTGAGCAACGGACCTAAAGAGATGCAGACAAACATGCCTATGAGGGCGGTGAGAAAGGTCCAGCTGCGGATGACACGAACGAAATGACTGATCTTCTGCTCGTCGCCTTCATCAAAGAGCTCTGAGATATGCTTGACGGCACTGAAAGAGATGCCAAAGGTTGTTGCTTGAGAAATAAAGTTCTGAACCGTGATGAACAGGGAATTCAAACCCATACCAGTAGGTCCCAGCAGAATGGCTACCAGTTTGTTGCGTATGACACCTATCAGGAGGTTCAACCCCTGTACACCTCCAAAGATGCCCGCATATTTCAGCACATGGGTATAGCTGTTATCTTCTTTCTCTAATGATTTCATTCTTCTACTACAACGATGAAATGGGGCTTTTATTATGACTCAAGTGCTCTTTTTTCGTGGGATGACGATGAAGCAACAGGGGGCTTTCCTTGATATATATCCAGATACTGACGGGCAACTTTCAGATAGTCATGGTGTTTTCTGACATAGTCGATGCTTTGCTGCTGCAAATCGGGCAGCACCTCGGGATGCAATACCAGTCGTTCCAACTGTTCATATACGCTCTCGTATTTGGGCTCGACATTGATGATGGGGCGCAGTTGGGTTTCGTTCAGGATGCTGTAGTTTTCCGGTTCTCCTCCTCCGATACACACGATACCCTGAGACATCGCTTCGAGCGGATTCATCGAAGGGGTATAGCTGTACAGCTGGTCAAGAAGGGCATGGCTGCTGCGCATCATCTCTCGATAACGGGCGAAAGGCACATTCTGGGCTATCTGCAGCTCTACACGCTCCGGATAACGGGCAACGATGTCCTGAGCGGCACGCAGCATGATGTCTGTACCTTTGTAGAGCGAACGGCTACGGTTGATACCGATGAAGAGCTTGACAGGGTCGCCATCCTTCCACGGCAAGATGGGATGGGTACGGGTACAGACAATGGGGAATGGTATAAACGACAGTTTATGAGCATAATACTGATGATAGCTCACCCAATACTCATACAAGCCGGCAATGACGCCATCACAGTCCTTGACAATCATTTTGTTGAGACGATGCTTGGCTGTACCTATCTTCCAATCCAGCATTTCCATCCGTGCCGGATAGTCCTGTCTCAACTCCTTTCCGATATTGAAGTCGCTGTATCGCAGAGGCATCTGATGGCTGTTGACATACATCCAGTAGAAATCCATACCAAAGGCTCCCAGGAATACCTTGCCATTATGCTGGCGCAGATAGTCGTATATGGAGAAGATTCGTTCGGCTTTCAGTTCGAGAAACATCGGATTTATCAGCTGAACGACATCATAACCCTTCAATTTGGGCAGAAGTGAATAAAGGCGTGCCATATAGCAGATGCCGCCCCATTTTCCAGGCTTGCGCGAAAGGTCTATGTCGCGCGGATAATTCTTCCAGAAATCACCGTTGGAAAGGACGGTCACCTCATGCCCCAGCTTACGGAGTCCTTCTGCCAGAGTCCAGTGTACGTTGCTATATTCGCCAACAAGGAGTATCTTCATTTTTTCAGGCGTGTTTTAAAGATTAACAGATGTAGTGTATGACTCAACAGACACAAGGTCTTGAAACCAAAGAGCTTGATAATCCGCAGTTTCCAGTGGTGTGTGTATCGGCATGGAGGAAGAGTGACGGTATGACCGCTCAGGTCGTAATAGTCGAGGGCTATATTCACCACTGCCAGATAGGCGACTGCATCCTCCACTAAAGACAAATGTAACAGCGATGCGTCCAACAGGTCCTTCTGAGCCTTCGCATCGGTAGTATGGGTAATACCCGACGGATTGTCATAATAGTAATAAAGACCTACGGAAGTGGTGGCTATCGTGCGACAGCGTCGGAGGATTGACGGCATCAGCCATACGTCTTCGAACTTCTTTCCCTCCGGAAATGACAGGTCCTTAAACAACTCCTTCCGATACACCTTGTTGACCGCATAGCAATGTCTGTAGCCCTCTTCACGCAACCAGTACTCTTTCCAGTCCTGATACGAGCGACTCTGACCAAAGCGAAGCATGCGCTGACGTCTGGGATTGCCGTAATGTTCATAAACAGGATATTCAAGCAAGTCATAATCAGGATGGATGGTCAACACCTGAAACAATTCAGAATATGTATCTGGAGCAAGGGTATCATCACTGTCGATAAAGGTAACATACTCGCCTCGCGCTTTGGCCAATCCCGCATTCCTGGCAGCACTCAGTCCGCCATTGCGTTGACGGTGAATCACCTGTATACGATGGTCTCTCTGTGTCCAGACATCACAGAGAGCAGGACATTCGTCTGGCGAGGCATCGTCAACCAATATCACTTGTATATCTCTGAACGACTGGGACACGACACTCTCTAAACATCTGTCAAGAGTGGATGCTGTACGATATACGGGTATGATGATTGTGAGTTTCATACATGCAAAATTACACAATCTTTCCGATATATGGACATGAATCGCAAAAAAATCCATCTATTCCCCCTCTTTTAGTGATGGGAAAAATATAACTGGGTACGATTGAGCTCTGTTATTGGATGTCAATAGGCCTGTTTGTCACGGCCAGGCAGCAATTGCCAGATGGTTCTGAAGAAGATTTCCAGGTCAAGAAGTGGTGTCCAGTGCTCGATATACCAGATGTCATGCTCTACGCGGTTTGCCATTTCTGCCACGGTCTTCGTTTCACCTCGACAGCCATTGATCTGAGCCCATCCTGTAATGCCTGGTTTGGCCAGATGGCGAACCATATAGTCGCCTATCAACTGAGAATACATCTCCGTATGCAACAACATGTGAGGACGAGGTCCGATGATACTCATGTCCCCCTTCAGCACATTGAAGAACTGGGGCAACTCGTCAATGGAGCTGCGACGAAGAAAATCGCCGAACTTGGTCTTCCTGGGGTCATCTTTTGTCGCCTGTAATTTGTCGGCATCTACATTCTCCTTCATGGAACGGAACTTATATACCTTGAAATTCCTTCCATTGTAACCTGTACGTTCCTGACTGAAGAATAGAGGACCTTTACTGCCCGACAGCTTATTGCCCAACCATACGAACAGACAGATAAAAGGATAGAGCGTACAAAGGAACAGCCCCGATACCAGTATATCCGTAGTACGTTTGACGAGCTTGCACTGCAACGTGTTCATCGGTTCCTCTCTCAGTTTGATAATCGTCACCTTGCCCATATTGGATATGTTCATGTGACGATGGGGATAACCATACATCTGCGGAACATAGGTGAATTCTATAAACCGGTCGTTACACTCCTTGATGATTGCATCTACGGTGCTTTTTTTGGTGGCAGGAGGCAGGGTGCAGTAGATGTCATCGGGATGATGATCCTTCACCCAGTCGAAGAAATCGGTCAGTTTTCCAAGATATTCGACTTCATCTGGCATTTCGGGAGTGTCCAATGATGAGAAATAACCCAACACCTGATAACCTGTAACCGACTGGCCGCTTTTCAGTTCGCTATATAAGTTACAGGCAACTTGGTCGCCTCCCAAGATGAGAACCTGACGCTTGTTATGTCCCATCTTTCTTAACAGGCGCACCAGCTTGTTGACCAGATAATGCCATAAAGAAATCAGTATCAAGGTGGAACCTATCTGGACTATCAACACTTCGCGAGGCACAACCTGATACATCAGTGTCTGTAACGCGATGAACAGCACATACGTGGTCATGGTCTGCAACATCGCTCGCCATACCACAACAATGGCTTGAATCTTACGCTCGTGAAGACGCAGATGGAATATGGAAATGGCGAAAGCAAACGAGAGTCCCAGCAAGATGTATACTTCTGCACTTTCTGCTATGGCACCAGCTGCAGCATCAATGGGGGTGAACATCGTCAACAAAGAAAACAACGACACCAAATGAATTGCCAGATCTGATATAAACACAGGCAATTTAAAATATAGGAATTCTCTTGATGTTTGTTCTAACATGACTGTTCGGTTTAATTCACAATTCTATTTCTTGATGTTCTTGATGTGATTGTCATACGTGACATGTGTGTCATACACAATAATTTTCCGATTGCAAATATACGGCATTTATTTTGAATAAGCATCACATTCTTGATGAAATTTTTTCAACAATTTCATGAAATCATCAATTATCGCCGTTTTCACCGACAGATGGAGTATTCAACTAATCCGACAGCAGTCACTACATACAATTCTATTCAATAAATCCCTCCATGAAAAAGAAATAGTAGACATCATCAGGCGACTTCATGGAGAATATGAGTTAAATAAGGGTAATTATTTTCTTTTTCAAACGTTTTTTATTAATTTTGCTTGTAGAAATCAATCAAATAAGAATATAGTTCATTAAGAAAAGTATACATGCACCCAATTATCAGTTTTATCATTCCCTGTTATCGGCTTCCGATACAGATGTTGCGCCAATGTATTGAAAGTATATTGGCTCTCTCCTTGTCTGACGAGGAACGGGAAATCATCCTTGTAGATGACGGCTCAGACCCTTCGCCACTGTTTCATCTGAAAGATTTTCAGGACCAGTTGATTTATATACGCCAAAGGAACGGTGGTGTCAGTCTGGCTCGCAACCGAGGTATAGAATTGAGCAGCGGACAGTATATCCAGTTTGTTGATGGAGATGATATGCTTATCAGGCCCGCATACGAGCATTGCATAGACATCATCCGTTATGAGAAGGATGTAGACATCTTGCTGTTCAGAAATACCAGCAAAGAGTCGACAGCACAGCCAAGCTATCAGGATGAGCCTGCCGTAAGCGGTGCTTTTTATATGCGAAACAACAACTTGAGAGGTTCTGCCTGTGGCTATCTGTTCAAACGACAGCTGTTGGGAACGCTCCGGTTTACAGTTGGCCAGAAGGTGGCTGAAGATGACGAGTTTACTGCACAGCTCATTCTTCGCGCTGAAAAGCTGATTTCTACCGATGCCGTTGCCTACTGGTATCGTTGCAGGGCAGACTCCGTTCTGCATGGCAAGGACAAGCGAAGCACCATCACCCGACTGGATGATACGGAAAGAGCCATCCTGAAACTATACCGCATTGCCGACAGACTGCCTATTGATGAACGTACTGCTCTGGAAAGAAAAGTACACCAGCTCACCATGGATTATATCTACAACATCATCCGTCTGACACATTCGGAAACACAACTGGAAAAGCGCATCGAGAGATTGGAGAAGCTGGGACTCTTTCCTCTACCCGACCGCTCCTATACGCGCAAATACAGCCTGTTCAGACTGATGACCAAATATGATTTAAGCAGAAAGATGCTGCTGAGCCTCAGCAGATTCAAATCGTAACAGGGGGAGGGACCATTGTGACAATAAAAAAATGAAATAGATAAAAAAATGAGATAGATACTCTCACGAGCATCTATCCCCTTGACGATAATACTAAAATATATGGAAAATACAAGTTATGTTGAGTTTCCGTTTTTAGTAAGTGAAGATTAAGCTTCAGCAGGAGCTTCCTCAGCAGCGGGTGCTTCAGCAGCTTCAGCGGCAGCCTGCTCTGCAGCCTTTGCAGCAGCAATAGCAGCTTTCTTCTCTGCTACCTTCTTAGCAATCTCCTCGTTTACTTTCTTCTCTGCCTCCAATTCCTTGGCAGCAGCGTCCTTCTTCATCTTGGCGTCCTTCTCACGGATAGAGTCGGCACCCTTCTGCTTGGCAGCCTTCCAGGTATCGAACTTCTGCTGTGCAGCAGCCTCATCGAAAGCGCCCTTCTTGATGCCACCACGGAGGTGCTTCATCAGGTATACGCCCTCACCGCTGAGGATGTTACGTACAGTGTCTGTGGGTTGTGCGCCAGTCTCTACCCAGTAGAGAGCTCTGTCGAAATTCAAATCTACTGTGGCAGGATTGGTATTGGGGTTGTAAGTACCAATCTTTTCAGTAAATTTACCATCACGTGGTGCTCTTGAATCAGCGATGACGATGCTGTAGAAAGCATATCCTTTGCGACCGCCGCGCTGCAATCTGATTTTTGTTGCCATTTGTTTAAATAATTTATTATTAGGTTTGAATTTGATGTCGTTATCTCGTAACGACGGTGCAAAGGTAATACTTATTTCCGAAATACACAATAATCTCCCGTCAATTATTAGCATCTTTTAACTATCGTTTTTCTTGACAATCTTTGGTCGCAACTGACTAACACTGCGGACGTTCTGACTCTATTACTGATGTCGAAGGACAGAAACTGTCGTCATAGTATACGTTTTTTTGCCTAAAAACTTGTAAGGTTGGAAATATATGATTAATTTTGAATGTTTTTTGAGCATTACTTACAAAGACATGAGTGGATTCAAACTGACTTCAGTATACAAACCGACAGGAGACCAGCCGGAAGCTATCAGACAACTGACTGACGGCGTGAAAAGGGGAGACAGAGCACAGGTGTTGCTGGGCGTAACTGGCTCTGGCAAGACATTTACCATGGCGAACGTGATTGCCAACATCGGACGTCCTACCCTCGTCTTGAGTCATAACAAAACACTGGCTGCACAGCTGTATGAGGAAATGAGAGGATTCTTTCCGGAAAATGCAGTGGAATACTATGTCAGCTATTATGACTATTACCAGCCAGAGGCATATCTGCCAACGACAGACACCTATATAGAAAAGGACCTTGCCATCAACGAGGAAATAGACCGTCTGAGACTGAGAGCTGTCTCGGCACTCCTCTCCGGACGAAAAGATGTCGTGGTGGTATCGTCGGTAAGCTGTATATATGGTATGGGAAGCCCCATCGCGCTCTCTGAAAATGTCATCGAACTGAAGCAGGGCATGAACATAGGAAGAAACAACCTGTTAAGGAAACTGGTGCAGGCTCTCTATACACGAAACGACATCCAACTGGAACGGGGATCGTTCAGGGTGAAGGGTGATACCGTAGATGTGGCTATGGCATACAGCGAGGTGGTACTTCGCATCACTTTCTGGGATGATGAAATTGACTCCATAGAAGAACTGGATGCCATGACGATGGACAGACTGGGCAGGTTCGTTGAATACAAGCTGTACCCAGCCAACCTCTTTACAACCACTCAGGAACAGACCAACACGGCTATACGGGAGATACAGGACGACCTGCTGAAACAGATTGACTATTTCAAGGAGATAGGTGACCCTATCAAGGCGGAACGCATCAAGGAGAGAGTAGAATATGACATGGAGATGATCAAGGAACTGGGACACTGTTCTGGCATCGAGAACTATTCCAGATATTTCGATGGAAGAAAAGCGGGCGAAAGACCTTACTGCCTGCTGGACTTTTTTCCGAAGGACTTCCTGCTGATGGTCGACGAGAGTCATGTCAGCGTACCGCAGATAGGAGCCATGTACGGTGGGGACAGGGCAAGGAAAAGAAATCTGGTTGAATACGGTTTCAGACTTCCTGCTGCCTTCGACAACCGCCCACTTACCTTTGAGGAATTTCAGGAGCTGACACCACAGGTGATTTATGTTTCTGCCACCCCAGCTGACTTTGAACTGGAACAGGCTGAAGGTGTTGTGGTAGAACAGATTGTAAGACCTACAGGACTGCTGGACCCCAAAATTGAAGTACGACCCAGCGAGCATCAGATTGATGACCTCTGTGAGGAAATAAGACTGCGCAAGGAGAAAGACGAACGTGTACTGGTGACTACACTGACCAAACGCATGGCTGAAGAACTGACGGAATACCTGCTCGCACAGGGTATAGAAACGGCATATATCCACAGCGACGTGTCTACACTCGACCGAGTGAAGATTCTGGAGGACCTGCGAGCAGGAACGTATACGGTACTCGTGGGTGTCAACTTGCTGAGAGAGGGGCTTGACTTGCCCGAAGTATCGCTGGTGGCCATACTGGATGCTGACAAGGAGGGATTCCTGAGAAGTCATCGCAGTCTGACACAGACGGCTGGACGTGCCGCCCGTAATGTGAATGGCATGGTCATCATGTATGCCGACAACATCACTGCCAGCATGCAGCAAACCATCGAGGAAACGGAACGGCGCAGAATCAAGCAGATGAACTACAACGAGAAAAACGGAATCAAACCCGAACAAATCAGGAAAGCGCTCAAAGGAGTGTTGCGTACAGAGACAGCGACGGAAGAAAACAGCAAAGGTACACACGGAAACGGCAACTACACCATGGCGTATGCAGAACCCATGGAGAGTGCCTTGGTGGCTGACCCCATCGAACGCTACATGTCCATAGACCAACTGGACAAGAGCATTGTCGAAATGACCAAACGCATGAAAGAGTGTGCGAAGAACCTGGACTTCATTCAAGCTGCACAATACAGGGACGAGATTGTCAAGCTGGAACAACTGAAGGAGAACAAGGAAGCCGACAATACTAATGCTTCTTCTGGCGCTTCCTCCAGAAAAACAAGTCGCTGAAAGGACCAAAGTCTTTCTTGATGATGACTCCAACCCCCTGGGTGTTCAGACTCGACTTGGTAAAATAGCGGTCATTCGTCTGGTTATATACCTGTACGGAAAAGTTTCCGTTAGGGGTCAGCAGATAGCGCACGTCAAAATCTCCAATGAAACTGGAGGTTGCCGTGTTCGCATTGTCACGATAGCCGAACTGTCCATTGATGAGCAGACGATTGTTCAACAGTCTGCCACTGAGAAGGCCCTCGTATTCGGCATTGTTCCATCCTTCGTCGCCCGTAGATATGTTCGCTCCAAAATTCCAGTTGTTGTTGTTGACAACCGTGTTCAGCAGGCTATTGACCTGACTGGACAGGGTTCCCGAGAGGAAGCTCTGCATCGCTAAGGAAGTCTGACTCTGCTGATTCGGATTCTCCATACTGGCATTGTTGGCACCCTGGGGATAGAAGCGGCCAATACCCAGAAGATACACCACCTGCTGATTCATCTCTTCCTCACTGTTAATGATGTTTCTGATGAGCTGTTTTTCATCGCTGCTCACCGTTGGCAGGTCTATATCAAAATCGACACGCGGGGCACGAGGCTGTCCGCTGATGTTCATCAGACAGTTGACACGGGTTGTATTCTGATTGGAGAAGCTGGTACCGATGTTGAGGTCGGAGAGCGAGACACCATTGACTGTATGTACCGCCTGAAGTTGCAGGTTGGCATCATAGGGATTTCCGCCGAAGACGATTGTTCCACCGGGATTGAAGTTAAAGTTCTTCTTGATAATTTCCTGTATCGTAATTTCATAGGTTCCGTTTTCAACCTGATACGTTCCGAACATGTTGAAGCTGTCCTTATTATAATAGGAGGCACGTAGCGACCCTCTTCCTCCCAAAGTGATGTAGTCATTGGTGCGGGCATCCATCAGCAGCTTCACTTTTAGGTCGGGCGTACAGTTAAACAGAAAATTAATATAGGTGTCTGAGGACAAATTTGGTATGGATAAGGAATGATGATAGGGACGTCTCGAAGGACCTCCATCGACGTTTTGCAGGAGTAGAGTGTCTGGCTTTTCCTGAGCCTCTCCCCAAGTGATAAACTCCTGATTGGATATGGCATCGGGACTGGAGACATTATAGACGAAAGTGGAATGGGCATTGGGAGTCACATTCACATTCATGGTCAGCTCTCCGCTCTTTCCATGCAGGTCGACATTTCCCGAACCATAGATAGTTCCATAAAAGGTGTCATCTCCAAAATCATCAAAATGATAAACCAGCAGATTGTCTGCCGATATATCCAAATCATAGGACAGACGTGTCAGATGCTGATGATGGATAAAACCAGAGAGCAGACCCAAATGTCCTTCGGGGTCATAAAGGTGCGCATCGACCATCTCTATCTCGTTTGGAATCAGACGAATAGTATCTTCACGCAGATAATACTTGCAGCCCAAAGGACGGATGAAGGTTTCGGCATTCACCACCAATTCGCCAGTCAGGTTGATTTCGCTGAGAGGTCCGGCAAGTCGAACTTCTCCCTTGGCATTGCCACGGACATAATCTGTGAAGCTGGACGTGAACGACTGAATGAAGCCTACCTTTGTGCCATCTGCCTTGATATTCAAATCTATATGCCCCGGTGAGGGTTTCACATAGCCGTCAATATAGGTAAGTGCCTGATGACCGTCATCAGCAAGGGCATGAATGTCTATGCTTTTTTCTTCTTGGTTCCATTGAACCTGTGCATCCAGCGTACCCATGTCTCCCTGTTCAAAGGTGAAGTCTTCGACCTGCAGATGGGCATGAGCTGCAAAATCTCCAAAGGGTGCTTTGACATAAGCATCACCAGAAGCTGAACCGCCAAACTCCACAGAATGAAAGTTGACGAGATTCAAGACATAGGAGACATCCACACCTTTCAGATTGACATGAATGGAGTCATTGGCAGAGGCTGTTGCCTGTCCATCTACCAAAAGGTGCTGTTGCTGATGTCTGACGGCAAAATTGCTGATAGCCAGATTCTTTTTGGAATAGACTATCGTTGACGGTTCAACACTCCAAGCGGCATCGCCGATACGGATAGAAGACTTATCAATTTGTATTTCTGCCGTATTCTCGCCTTCCTCATTCAGATAGAAACGTGAACGGGCATTTAACAAACCTCTGTTTTTCTTGTCGTTTCCGATGTTCCAAAACAGCGAAGTACTCAGATGATTGTCGGCGGCATTGCCCCATAAGCGGAGAGATGTAGGCTTGCCGTCAGGAGCAATACGCTTGATACTGGTATCAAGATGCAATGAATCGCCTGGACTATACATATTCACACTGCCGTCCCTGTATTGTTTGTCATCATACGAAAAGGCGGGCATCATGGCATGGAGAGCGATGAAACCGGTAGAATCATTCACCTTGCAATTAATACTCATGGGTTCTTCCAGTTGGAGCGGCACCCCCAACAAGGGCTTCATCCAGTCGCTGTTGCGGATATTCGCCCAGAGATAGAAACGGTTTTCCGGACGTTTCTCCGGAGCCGAAAGCCATGGCAGAGTTGGCAGTTTATCCGTTATTCTGCTCACAAAGCTGTTGGACAGCGAGCCAAAAGTATAATAGCCCTGCATCTCCAGCTCGGCGAAATCACTGTTCAGCGCAATAAGCCGTTCGCCTTCTTCTGTATAGCCCGCTGTCAGTTTGAACTCTCGGAGCTGGTAATCATTCTGTTCATCCGATTCCATGGTGAAATCTGTCAGGAAAAGATGTCCCTGGGCCTTATCGATGTTCAAGGAAGACAGTTCTGCATCAATATTAGCCGAAAAACGAGCATCTCCCCATTTGTCAGTGAAGTTGAGAGAATGGGGAGACAGCTGGCTGAGCACCCCCTTGAGCTGAAGTTGAATATCCTGACTGAAAGGCTGCAAAGAGGTATTCACCATCAGTTGACCATGTGGGTCATCAAGAGCCAGTACTGCCTCCAGAATATTCCGACGATACTTGGCATCTAAAGAGATATGGTGGTAGTCATGACGGAGATACTGCAATTGGGAGATACGTGCTTGAAGGTCAAGAGAGGAGCGTTGTTTGTCTATCAGATATCCTTTGGCATGAATATCTGCTGCAAGCGTTCCCCATGTTTCGGGGCGCTGGGTGATTTTGGCAACGTCCAGACGTGGAATGACCATGTCCAGTTTCAGATATTTTCTGCGGTCATAAGAGCCTGATAGCTGTATTTGGCCCGCCTGTGAAGATATTGACATGTTCGCCTCACAGAAGTGCCGGTCTGTAGCAGCTGCCTTGCCTTTCAGCTCTACGCTACCCAGGTGCATGAGTTCTTCGGGTATCTCCATCTGCGTTCCCTTCAGGTTTTCATTCAGAAAAGCCAGGGTCTTGGCAGACATCTGCAAGCGCTGCAAATCCAGATTCCACATGAAGAGAGCACCACGCTCCCACCCTTTCACGTCGCCATGAACCATGACATTCAAGTCACCTTCGGGAGAGTTGGCATTCAGCTGACTGACGCGCATACCATGACCATCGCCTTCAAAAGAGGCAGAGATATTCAGATGCTCGTCAAACTGTCTGAATTGGGGCATAAACGCAGACAAATCGCTAAGGGTGACAGCCGATGGAAGCAGACGGCCCTGATAATGAAGGCTGTTGTCTATTGGCGAGAAATTCTTGAGAAGAGTGGCACCTTCTGCCAGCTGATAATCTACCAGAACAGCATCAACGAGAAAAGTAGTGTGAGGCAGTGAGAATGAAAAATCTGACAGACGGCATCCCTTCAACCCTGCCTCAAAGAGGAAAGACAGACGTTTCAACTCTGCTCCCGAACTTTCCTTCAGTGCCAGTCGTCTGACGTGAAGATGAATGGAGTCAGGACGGAAAGACCGAAGGGCTATATAGGCAGAGATGTCTGAAACATCCAGATGTGAAGGATTAAAACGATGATGAGTAGGAGCTATATCCAGACGGTCATACTTCAAGGAACACTGGCGCATAATAAGCGAATTAATCTGAAGGTCAATCGGTTTGGAATCCTTCTTTCCGTCAGAAGCAAAGAGGTCGAGCACAAACTGTATATTCGAATTTTCGTCAGCAGAAGGTTTTTCTACCCGTATGTCAGCACCGATTATCTGGGCACTGTTCACGACAATCCGTCCCTCGGCAATCAAGCTGTAAAGGTCTACACGAACAGCCAGACGACGGGCAGCAAGCAAGGACTTGTTACGCTGGTCGAAAACTTCAATGCGGTTGACCACGATGCGGTTCAGCCAGCCCACATTGACTTTTCCGACAGTGACCTTGGTGTGCATGACATCGGACAAAGCTTCGGCAGCTTGCTTACCCATATATTCCTGTACGGAAGGGATACGAGTGAGCGTTATCAAGACAAGATACAACACCAACAACATCCAGATGATGCTGTTGATGATATGTTTCAATATCTTGACACCCGTTTTCATCGTCTTTTATCTCTATAGAAAAGCTATGATTTATTTCTCCCAGAATCGGGATGTAATATCCATGAAAGTGTCATCGGTCATCCGTTTGTACAGATGCTGGTTGGTCGTCGGTTTTTTCAGACCTCCAAGATGGGCAATGAAAGGACCTATCTTGATGTAGTCGAAATCTCTTTTGTCAACGACGGAAGGAATACGGGAACGACCACTGTACCAAGCCACCTTCAGGCGTGGATAATGCCTGTGGATATGTTTCGCCAGATGATTTACCTGCTGGGGAGCTGCATCTCCGCCCATCATGCAGATACAGGTTATGTCGTGCCCATATTCATGCACAAAATCATCCATCTTGTCGGTAGTGAGTTCCTCACCTACATCCTGCCACAGATACTTGCTATGGCAACCTGGACAACGGCAGGGACAATTGGAGATATTGATGGAAAGAGTCACCTCGTCAGGTATTTCCTGAAAAACGATGCCACAATTCACATATTTCATTTTAATAGATTTCTTCTGTTGATGTTCTGTTGATACCGAGATTAATTTGTTGTGCAAAGATAGGCATAATTCGTGATAAAGCCAAAGAATTGAGGGATAAGTTAGACATTTATTGGTCATTTCAAAGAAAAATACTACCTTTGCACGGACAAAAATAGCAGAAATGAACACCATTGACCCCATCATCAAACGCATTGCCGAGGAAATGCAACTGCCGGCAAAAAACATTGAAAACACACTTCAGCTTCTCGACGAGGGATGTACAATCCCCTTCATAGCCCGATACCGCAAGGAACGGACGGGTACACTCGACGAGGTTCAGATAGCCGCCATCAGTGATTGGGCGGAGAAGTTGAGGGAACTGGAGAAGAGAAAGCAAACCATTCTGAAGACCATAGACGAACAGGGCAAGCTGACTCCCGAACTGGAAAAACGCATTCACGATTGTCTGGATGCCAACACACTGGAAGACATCTATTTGCCTTTTAAGCCTAAAAGACGCACCAAAGCCCAAGTGGCTCGTGAACAAGGACTTGAACCGCTGGCAGGGACTATCATTGCAGGCAGGGAGCAACATCCCGAAGATGCCGCCAAAAGGTTTGTCAAAGGTGACGTCAAGAGCGTAGCAGATGCCATTCAAGGTGCCCAATACATCATTGCCGAACAGGTGAGCGAAGACGAGCGCTCCCGACAAATAGTCAGACGAAGTTTTGAAAGGCAAGCTTTCATCACATCCAAAGTCGTCAAGACAAAGGCTGACAGTGATGAGGCTGCCAAATATTCCGATTATTTTGACTGGCAAGAGCCTTTGAAGAAATGCCCTTCCCACCGCCTGCTTGCCATGAGAAGGGGTGAGGATGAGGGCATTCTTCGTATCAGTATCTCAACGGATGACGAGGAATGCATAGCCAGGTTGCACAAAGCCAACATCCATTGTAATGGTCGCTGTGCGCAACTGATGAAAGAGGCTGTCGACGATGGCTATAAACGACTGCTTCAGCCAAGTATTGAGAACGAGTTTGCCGCACTCGGAAGGGAAAAGGCTGAAGAGGAAGCCATTCGCGTATTTGCTGAAAACCTGAGACAGCTGTTGATGTCACCTCCACTGGGTCAGCGCAGAGTGATGGGGGTTGACCCGGGATTCAGAACCGGCTGTAAGATTGTATGTCTCGATGCACAAGGAAACCTGCTGCACCATGAAGCCATATTCCCCCACCCTCCTGTCAACAAAAAGATGCAGGCAGCTGCCGCCGTCGAGCAGATGGTCAGCAAATATGGCATTGAAGCCATTGCCATCGGTAATGGCACAGCCAGCAGAGAAACGGCATCGTTCATCAAGAGTCTGCATTTTGAGAAAAACATCAGGCAGTTTGTGGTCAGCGAGGACGGCGCCTCTGTGTATTCGGCTTCCAAAACTGCACGAGAGGAGTTTCCCAATGAAGATGTCACCGTTCGAGGTGCCGTCAGTATCGGACGTCGCCTGATGGATCCTTTGTCCGAACTGGTGAAGATTGACCCCAAGAGTATCGGTGTGGGACAATACCAGCATGACGTTGACCAAAGCAAACTGAAAAAGTCATTGGACATGACCGTTGAGAGCTGCGTCAACTCTGTGGGTGTAGACCTGAATACCGCCAGTCAGCACCTGTTGACATATGTCAGCGGACTGGGACCTACACTGGCAAAAAACATCGTTGAATACAGGCGCGAAAATGGAGCTTTTACCAATCGCAACCAACTCAAGAAAGTGCCACGACTTGGTCCTTCTGCCTTCCAGCAATGCGCAGGTTTCCTACGAATAAGTGGTGGCAGCAACCCACTGGACAACAGTGCCGTACACCCCGAATCCTATAAATTAGTTGAACAGATGGCTGCCGACCTCAACTGTACCGTTGGACAGCTGATGACAGATGCTGCATTGCGCCGCCGCATCGACTTGAAGAAATATATTTCTGCTTCTGTGGGTATGCCAACCTTGACAGATATCATCAAGGAACTGGAGAAACCCGGACGAGACCCCCGCAACCAGATAGAGGAGTTCGAATTTGCATCCGGCATTGAAAGCATGGACGACCTGGCAGAAGGAATGATTCTTCCCGGCATTGTAACCAACATCACCCAGTTCGGAGCCTTTGTCGATATAGGTGTACACCAGGACGGACTGGTACATATCTCCCAATTGGCAGACCGCTATATCAGCAATCCCAATGACGTGGTAAAACTGCAGCAGCACGTACAAGTGAAGGTGATTGAAATAGACCGGAAGCGTAACAGAATCTCCCTGACCATGAGAATCTGACCA
>CAMAHD010000020.1 GCA_945834405.1 uncultured Prevotella sp.
GAAATATTTGGCAGTGTGATGATTTCTTCCTAAATTTGCACGTTAATAAATATATAAAAAACATACAGAATAGTCATGTGAAAAAGAAAGGACTTTTATTTGTGGCATTGTCCATAGCAATGCTTATCTCGCTGCCAATGGTATAACCATCATACCACTCGTCGATAATCATGATGAAACGCTCGCCGATAGTTTCGCTGATGCGGTAGAGAATGTCCATCAGGTTGTCATCGTCCCGGGCAATCATCTGTGGAAATTCGTTCAGGATTCTGAGAACAGCTCGCTCATGACCATGTCGCTGACAAAAATACCTTGACGGGACAGTTTCAGGAAACCGTCCTCCAGCTTCAGTTCGCCATTCGACAGAAAGCGCCGGGCTTGTCGGAGACAATACGCTTTCTTGTCCTTGCCGTGGCATCGCTCCAACAGTTCCAGGTTGATGCCCTCACGGGTTCGAAGCCCCAACATGATGGCCTCGTCGTATTTGCTTTCTGCCGTCAGTAACTCATGCTCCATCTGCGGTATGCCGGCTTTCATGCCGCGGATATATGCCGTCACGTCTGACACATTCCAGCAGCGGCTGTTGCCGTCGAACGAATGGGCGGCGGCTCCCAGGCCGATGTAAGGAATGCCTTGCCAATAGCTGCTGTTATGGAGCGAACGGAATCCCACTTTGGCAAAGTTGCTGATTTCGTAGTGCTCGTACCCCGCTGCCGTAAGCCGGTCAACGAGTTGTTCGAACATCTGGCGGCATATTTCTTCGTCCAAGGGCTGTATGCGCTCCTCTTCCAGCATCCTGTAGAGCGCAGTACCCTCTTCGTAGCTCAGTGAATAGGCAGAAAGATGCTCCACATCCATGGAGAGAGCCTGACGTATATCCTCGTCCCACTGGGCGAGAGTCTGCCCGGGAAAACCATAAATCAGGTCGATGCTGATATTCCTCACGCCAGCCCGGCGCAAGGAGGCGACAGCCTGCTTGGCTCCGACTGCCGAATGTCGCCGGTGAATGAATGCCAGCCGGCGGTCGTCGAATGTCTGCACACCCATGCTCACCCTGTTGATTCCCAGTTCAGCCAGCAGCCTCGCCAAGCTGTCGTCCATGTCGTCGGGATTACACTCTACGGTGATCTCCGCAGGCTGAAAGTGGGGTATATGCCGGCGTATGGAGGCGAAGAGCTGTTGCAACTGGCCTGACGACAGGACGCTGGGCGTACCGCCTCCTATATATAAAGTACGTATGGGCGAGGCCGTCAGTTCGTCATGCCGAAGTGACATCTCGCGGTCCAGTGCATCGAGATACTCTTGCTGCTGCCCCCCGGTAGTGGAGTAGAAACTGCAGTAAATGCAACGGCTCTTGCAGAAGGGAATATGGATATACAAACCTTTCATGGCGTAAATTTTATGCAAAAATACTAATTTTATTTAATATCTCGCATTTTATACCCCGGAAGTTTTGGAGTATTCGTTGTTTTTATCTAATTTTATCGCCGAAAAAATAATCTAAGTATCAACTTAAATCTAAAACGATATGAGAGTATATCAGACAAACGAAATCAAAAACATTGCGCTGCTTGGCAGTGCGGGTAGCGGCAAGACTACTCTTGCCGAGTCTATGCTTTATGAAGCCGGTATCATCAAGCGTCGCGGCTCCATAGAGGCGAAAAACACCGTTAGCGATTACTTTCCCGTGGAGCAGGAATACGGTTATTCGGTATTCTCCACGGTTTTTCATGTTGAGTGGAACAACAAGAAACTGAACATCATAGACTGTCCCGGAAGTGACGACTTTGTTGGAGGCGCCATCACGGCACTCAATGTCACAGACCAGGCCGTCATCCTGATCAACGGTCAGTATGGTCCTGAGGTTGGAACGCAAAACAACTTCAGATATACAGAAAAACTGAAGAAGCCCGTGATCTTCCTTGTCAACCAGCTGGATTCAGACAAGTGCGATTTCGATACTATCATCAGCAACATGCAGGAGATTTATGGTCCGAAGTGTGTGCAGATTCAGTATCCTCTTGAAACAGGCCCCGGATTCCATTCGCTCATCGACGTGCTGCTGATGAAGAAATACTCATGGGGTCCCAACGGTGGCGTTCCTACCATCGAGGATATTCCAGCCGAGGAGATGGACAAGGCGATGGAGCTGCACAAGATTCTCGTAGAGGCTGCCGCCGAAAACGACGAGACGCTGATGGAGAAATTCTTCGAAGAAGAGGCGCTCACCGAGGATGAACTGCGCGAGGGCATACGCAAGGGCCTCGTCACAAGAAGCATCTTCCCCGTCTTCTGTGTTTGTGCCGGAAAAGACATGGGCGTGCGCCGACTCATGGAGTTCTTGGGCAACGTCGTTCCCTTCGTGAGCGAGATGCCGAAGATTCACAATACTCGCGGTGAGGAAGTGGCTGCCAATTCCGACGGTCCTACTTCACTCTATTTCTTCAAGACCGGCGTGGAGCCACATATCGGAGAGGTTTGCTACTTCAAGGTGATGAGTGGTTCCGTGAAGACAGGCGCCGACCTGGTGAACGCCGACAGAGGTTCACGCGAAAGACTCGCTCAGCTCTATGCCTGTGCCGGTTCCAACCGTATCGCTGTGGATGAACTGAGAGCCGGAGACATCGGCTGCTCCGTGAAGCTGAAGGACGTGAAGACAGGAAACGCATTGAACGAAAAAGACTGTGACTATCGTTACGACTTCATCAAATATCCCAACTCCAAGTATTCACGTGCCATCAAGGCAGTGAACGAAAGCGAGATGGAGAAGCTGATGGCATCGCTCATCAAGATGCGTCAGGAAGACCCCACATGGGTGGTTGAGCAGTCGAAGGAATTGCGACAGACCATCGTGCACGGTCAGGGTGAGTTCCACCTGCGTACCCTGAAATGGCGTCTGGAGAACAACGAGAAGATTCAGATCAAGTTCGAGGAACCCAAAATTCCTTATCGCGAGACCATCACCAAGCAGGCGCGCGCAGACTATCGCCACAAGAAACAGTCGGGTGGTGCCGGACAGTTTGGCGAGGTTCATCTGATTGTGGAGCCATACGCAGAGGGTATGCCAGACCCGACGGTATTCAAGTTCGGAGGTCAGGAATTCCGCATGAACATCAAGAGCCGTGAGGAAATAGACCTCGAATGGGGCGGCAAGCTGGTATTCCTCAACTCAGTAGTGGGTGGTGCCATTGACACTCGATTCATGCCCGCCATCCTCAAGGGTATCATGGAGCGTATGGAGCGCGGACCGCTTACCGGCAGCTATGCTCGCGATGTTCGCGTCATCGTCTATGATGGAAAGATGCACCCCGTAGATTCTAACGAACTCTCCTTCATGCTGGCAGCAAGAAATGCTTTCGCAGCTGCATTCAAGGAGGCAGGACCCAAGATTCTGGAGCCTATCTACGACTTGGAAGTGTATGTGCCTGCCGACTTCATGGGTGACGTGATGAGCGACCTGCAGGGACGCAGAGCTCTGATCATGGGTATGGACAGCGAGGCTGGCTACCAGAAGCTTCAGGCTAAGATACCTCTCAAGGAATTGGCCAACTACAGCATCGCGTTGAGTTCGCTCACGGGAGGTCGCGCTTCGTTCACCACCAAGTTCGCCAGCTACGAGCTTGTGCCGAACGACATCCAGCAGAAGCTGATTGCCGACCACGAGGCTGAAGGAGAAGAATAGTGAATATGATGAAAGGACACATCCAGTGTCCTTTCATCCTTTCATCCAGTGTCCTTTCATCCAGTGTCCTGTTATCTCGTCATCATGATGCCTGTATCTAACCATCAAAAACAAACGTACTCAAACAGAACTCTATATACATACATATTTAATATACCTGAATAAACCTAATTATTTAGCATCATGATACAAACAGTTACAGATTGGTTTTCCGCCATGCCTGTTCTTGCACAGGTTTTCTGGACATGTGCCCTGCTGGGTTCGCTCATCTTCCTCGTTCAGCTTGTCCTGACACTGCTGGGGATGGATGCCAGCGATGTGGAGGTCGATTTCGACGGCTCGGACACCCTGGATAACGGTGGGGGAATGTCATTGTTCTCCGTCAGAGCTTTTGTCAACTTCCTCGTGGGTTTCGGATGGACGGGCGTCAGTTTCTTCCATACAGTAGGAAATCCCGTGTTGCTGGTGCTCATCTCGTTTGCTGTCGGAGTCTTCTTTGCATGGATAGTCCTCTTGTTGTGGAATTGCATCAAGGGACTGGAACAGAACCGCTCACTCTCTGTCAGTGAATGTGTCGGAAAGAATGCTTCCGTCTATTTGCGCATTCCTGCCGCAAGACAGGGGAAAGGCAAAGTGCAAATCAGCATCAGGGGCTCCGTTCATGAACTGGAAGCCATGACAGACGGAGAGATGATTCCCACAGGACGACAGGTGCAGGTGGTGGAGCTGATCAATGAAAGCATTCTTCTGGTGAAGGCTTTATGATATAAGGTAGGTTCTATAAATCAGCTTTGATGGGATAGAACCTACCATTAAGGTAGTTTTACTTAAAAAACATTGAAAGATGGAATTTACAACTGTAGTTTTGGCGCTTGTAGTGCTTGTAATAGGAACGGTCCTGGCGCTCATTAACCGTTATCGCCGATGCCCCTCAGACAAGGTGCTGGTGATTTATGGTGGCAGAAAGTCGAAGGCTTCGGCAAAGTGTGTTCATGGAGGCGGTGCGTTTGTATGGCCCATTATTGAGGATTATCAATATCTGAGTCTTACCCCCATCAGTATTGACGCCAATCTGACCAATGCCCTGTCCAAGCAGAACATACGTGTGGATGTGCCCTGTCGGTTTACGGTGGGTATCTCCACCGAAGCAGACAGCATGACTGCTGCCGCAGAGCGACTCCTCGGACTCAGTGCCGGACAGATACAAGAGCTGGCGAGGGATATTCTTTTCGGTCAGTTGCGTCTCGTCATTGCCACCATGAGTATCGAGGAATTGAACTCCGACCGTGACAAGTTCCTCGAAAGCATTTCTACGAATGTGGAGGTGGAACTGAAGAAAATTGGTCTCCGACTCATCAATGTCAATGTGACAGACATCAAGGACGAGTCCGGCTATATAGAGGCTCTCGGACGAGAGGCGGCAGCCAAGGCCATCAACGAAGCAAAGGTGCGCGTGGCTGAACAAGACAAGGTAGGCGAGATTGGAAAGGCCGAAGCTGACAGAGAGACCCGCATACGTACTGCAGAGGCGAATGCCGAAGCGGTGAAGGGTGAGAACGAGGCGAAGGTGGCTATCGCCAATTCAGAGGCTTACAGACGCGAGAGAGAGGCAGAGGCACAGCGCAAGGCTACCGCTTCGGAGAAGGTGCAGGAGGCCAAGGCTATGGAGGAGGCTTATGCCGCTCAGAAACTGGCTGAGGAGGCGCGTGCTGACAGAGAGCGCAGTACGCAGACTGCCAACATCCTCGTGCCGCAGGAGATAGAGAAGAAACGCCGTATCATTGAGGCAGAAGCCGCTGCCGAACAGGCGCGTGTCAACGCACAGGGTGAGGCAGATGCTACTTTTGCCAAGATGGAAGCTGAAGCAAAAGGTCTCTACGAAGTGCTCACCAAACAGGCTGCTGGTTACCGCGACATGGTTACGGCTGCCGGTGGTGATCCCGACAAGGCTTACTTGCTGCTCCTGTTGGAGAAGTTGCCCGAACTGGTACGCACCCAGGTGGATGCTGTCAGGGGCATTAACATCGACCATGTCACTGTCTGGGACAACGGAAATGGTGCCGACGGAAAAGGTTCTACTGCCAATTTCATTTCGGGACTGATGAAATCCGTTCCTCCCCTGAATGAGCTTTTCAATATGGCTGGTCTCAACCTGCCTGAATATCTGGCTCAGCAGAAGAAGAAAGAAGCTGAGAATAAGACCGTGACAGCTGAGGAAATCAAGGGATAGAAACAGCTGAAATATAACATACGGAATAGTATCACCCTGAGATGATGACGGCCATGATGCCGAAATCGTTTCAGGGTGATTATTTTTTTTGCAAAAAGAGTGTGTCGTATTGATTATTTTTGTAACTTTGCACCCGTTATCCGTTCAACAAAACGGATAACAGTAATCGAGTTAAACAAATAAAGAATTTTCGAAATGGAAAACTTTCTGATTAGAAATAAGAAAAAAGTTTCCCGAAACGAACAATAGAGATGGATATAAAAAGCTTTTCAATTACCAAACGAGATGGCTCTGCCGAGCGCTTTTCATTGGACAAAATCATGAATGCAATCATCAAGGCATTTGAGTCTGTGGATGTTCCTGTTGACCTGGGATGTATTTCTAAAATCCTGAGTCATTTGGATATACACGAGGGAATCAAGGTGGAGGACATTCAGAATCAAGTGGAGGAAGCACTCATGAAAGAGGGACATTTTCAGGTTGCAAAATCCTTCATGCTCTACAGGCAACGTCATACGGAAGACCGCGAGACGATGGAAAAAATGAAATTTTTGGCGGACTACTGTGAAGCAGCCAATGCCGCAACGGGTTCAAAATATGATGCCAATGCCAATGTGGAGCACAAGAATATTGCTACATTGATTGGAGAACTTCCGAAATCCGGTTTCATCCGCCTGAACAGACGTCTGCTCACTGACCGTATCAAAAAAATGTACGGAAAGGAACTCTCGGACAGATATATTGACCTCCTGACCCACCACTTTATATATAAGAACGACGAAACGAGTCTGGCTAACTATTGTGCCTCCATCACCATGTATCCCTGGCTCATCGGCGGCACTACGTCCATTGGTGGCAACAGTACGGCGCCTACCAATCTCAAGTCGTTCTGCGGAGGATTTGTCAACATGGTTTTCATGGTGTCGAGTATGCTCAGCGGTGCCTGCGCCACACCCGAATTCCTGATGTATCTGAACTATTTCATCGGAAAGGAATACGGACAGGATTATTGGAAAGAGCCTGACAAGGTGGTGGACCTCTCGCTCAAACAGCGTACCATCGACAAAATGATTACCGATTGTTTCGAACAGATTGTATACAGCATCAATCAGCCCACGGGGGCGCGTAACTATCAGGCGGTGTTCTGGAACATTGCCTACTATGACAAACCTTATTTTGAAAGTCTTTTCGGCGACTTCTACTTCCCCGACGGAAACAAGCCCGACTGGGACGGACTCTCGTGGTTGCAGAAGAGGTTTATGAAATGGTTTAACAAGGAACGCACCAAGGCGGTTCTTACCTTCCCCGTGGAGACGATGGCTCTGTTGAGCAAAGACGGCGATGTGATTGACCAGGAATGGGGCGACTTTACCGCAGAAATGTATAGCGAGGGACACTCTTTCTTTACGTACATGAGCGACAATGCTGACTCGCTGTCCAGTTGCTGCCGTCTGAGAAACGAGATACAGGACAATGGATTCAGTTATACGCTCGGAGCAGGCGGTGTTTCTACAGGTTCAAAGAGTGTACTCACCGTCAACTTGAACCGTTGCATCCAGTATGCCGTCAACCACCATCTTGACTACAAGGAGTTCTTGCTGGATGTCATTGACTTATGCCACAAGGTGCAGCTTGCCTATAACGAGAATCTGAAAGACCTCTGGAAGCATGGCATGCTGCCGCTCTTCGATGCCGGTTATATCAACATCTCCCGGCAGTATCTGACTATCGGTGTGAATGGCCTGGTGGAGGCTGCCGAATTCATGGGACTTTCCATTACCGACAATCCTGATTATCGCAGCTTTGTGCAGACAGTACTGGGGTTGGTGGAGAAGAAGAACATGGAATACAGGACAAAGGATGTCTTGTTTAACTGCGAGATGATTCCCGCTGAAAACGTGGGAGTGAAGCACGCCAAATGGGATAGGGAAGACGGCTATTTTGTGCCTCGTGACTGCTACAACAGCTATTTCTATATCGTTGAGGACGATTCGCTGAACATTCTCGACAAGTTCAAGCTGCATGGAGCTCCCTATATCCAGCACCTGACCGGAGGCTCGGCACTTCACATGAACCTGGAGGAACATCTGAGCAAGACCCAGTACAGGCAACTGTTGAAAGTGGCTGCCCATGAGGGATGCAATTACTTTACATTCAATGTTCCGAATACCATCTGCAATGATTGCGGAACGATAGACAAGAGATATTTGCACGAGTGTCCCCACTGTCACTCCAAGAACGTCGACTACATGACCCGCATCATCGGTTATCTGAAACGGGTGAGCAATTTCTCTGAAGCTCGACAGCAGGAGGCTTCGCGCCGCTTCTATGCACATTCTGAGGATATGGTTGCCTGCAACTAACAATCCTACCATACTTGTTTATAAAAAAACGGGATTCCAAGATGATGCATCTTCGGAATCCCGTTTTGATTTGTTTCTCTCCTTCTTTATTTATTCTCTCCTTCTCTTTTTATTCTCTCCTTCTTTTTTTGTAATATTATTCATATTCCGTCCGGTCTTCTATGCCAGCCAGCTGTAACGCTTCCTTGCGCTCGACACAGGTGCCGCACTTGCCGCAGTGACGCTCGCCTCCTTTATAGCAAGACCACGTTTCCGTATAATCGATGCCAAGCTGTTTTCCCTTGCGGGCGATGTCTGCCTTGGTGATGTCGGTATAAGGGGCAATGATGCGTACGTGATTGTAGGTGCCGGCCTGTGCAGTAGCGTCCATGGCGCGCACAAACTCCGGCCGACAGTCTGGGTAGATGGTGTGGTCGCCCCCGTGATTAGCCATCATCACCTGCTGAAGTCCTTTGCTTTCAGCCAGCCCTACGGCAATGGAGAGCATGATGGCATTGCGAAAGGGAACAACGGTAGACAGCATGTTTGCTTCGGCATAATGCCCTTCGGGAATGGCATCGGCACCTTCCAGCAAAGAGCTGTGGAAGTATCGGTGCATGAAATCAAGGGGGATGGTGAGATGGGGAATTCCCAGACGCTTGCAGTGCAGCTCGGCGAAGGGAATCTCCTTGTCATTGTGGTTGCTGCCATAGTCGAAAGATACGGCAAGAGCGATGTTTTCATGGTATTCATACAGCAGGGTGATGCTGTCCATCCCACCGCTGACAATGATGACGGAGTCTTTGGGATTCATGATGAGGGGGATTTCTTAGTTTTAATGGGGGTACTGGACTTGCAGTGGTTACTGAATTTTCAGTGGTTGCTGAGTGTGCTAGGCCTCCTGGGGGTGCTCATGAAGCAACTCCTCTTGCACGAATTGGTCAAGCATCTTGATTCCTTTTTCTGTGCAGAAACCGCGAAGCGAGATGATACTGACATTCAGGAAGAGAGATTCGAAGGAATACTGGCGATAGAGTTCAGACTTCATCGAATACTGACGCTGCTCGTGAAGGATATTCATGATGAGATCGTAGTTCAAGCCTTTTAAGAAATAGCCTTCGTCCACACCTCGTTTTAAAAAATCACGGGCAATGTTGACGGATGTCTTCTCTTGTTCCTTGAAATAATCCATCACCAGCGGATAACGGGTTATTTCAGAAATGAAATTGGTCTTGATGGACTTCATGTCTTCCAACTGGCAACGCCACATGCAGATGAGCGTATCCATGACATTGTCGCAGCTCTGCATCAGCTGTTCCAGATGCTTGTGTTTCTTGTCATGAGAGTCTTTGATACCCTCCAGTAATAACTGCTCCTTGTTCGGGAACACTTCGTAAAGGGTACGTTTAGAGATGGACAGAAGACCCGCGATGTCGTCCATTCTGACGGCACGGATGCCTTTTTCCAGAAAAAGCGACATCGCAGTCTCTAATATTCTCTTGTGTAATGTCTGTCTGTTGCTTGTCATATTGCCTGTCGGATATGGATGGAGCAGTAGGCAAAAGGGTCTGGGGATTATACCAGACCTTTGCCGTGACAGTTCTTGAACTTCTTGCCGCTGCCGCAGGGACAGGGGTCATTGCGTCCTGGTAATTTTTCCTTGACAATAGGAGCCTGAGGTTGGCGAGAACGTGTGTCCTGACGGGCGGCTGCCGCCTGGTTGGGGTCTTGCAGCTGCTGTTCTTCCGGCTGTGTAGGAGCCTTGCTTTCAGTATACTGTTCGCGCTGTGTATGCTGTTCAGGCGCAGCTTCACGCACGGGTTCCTGCTGCTGCATTTCGGGGATGGCACAACGCATGAGGATGCTGACGATGCGGTTGTTCATGTTGTTCACCATCGAGTCGAACAGTTTGACACTCTCCAACTTGAAGATAAGCAGAGGGTCTTTCTGCTCGTAGGAGGCGTTCTGGACACTGTGTTTCAGTTCGTCCAGTTCGCGAAGGTTCTCCTTCCAGCAATCGTCGATGATATGAAGCAGTATCACTTTCTCAAACTGCTTGACCACGCTCTTGCACTCGCTGTCGTAAGCCTCCTTGAGGTTGCAGGGGATATTATACAGTCGTCGGCCGTCGGTAATGGGCACCATGATGCGCTCGTAGATGGCACCTTGCTGCTCGTAAACCTGCTGTATGATAGGCCATGCGACGGTCTGAACCCTTTCGTTCTTCCGCTTGAAGACATCCATGGTTGTTTGGAATGCCATTTCTGCCAACTGGTCTCTGCTGTCGTTAGCCCATTGTTCGGCTGTGAAAGGCACTTCCATGGAGAAGAGGTGGAGGAATTCTTCCTTGCATCCCTCGTAGTCATTCTTCTCGATGACATTGACAACGCGGTCCCAGATGATGTTGGTGATGTCCATGCCGATGCGCTCGCCCATGAGTGCGTGACGGCGTTTCTCGTAGATGACGGTACGCTGTTTGTTCATCACGTCGTCATATTCGAGCAGGCGCTTACGGATTCCGAAGTTGTTCTCTTCCACCTTCTTCTGTGCCTTCTCGATACTGCGTGAAACGATGGGGCTTTCTATTCTCTCGCCCTCCTCGAATCCCAGTCGGTCCATCACACGCGCAATACGCTCTGAAGCGAAGAGACGCATCAGCTTGTCTTCCAGTGAGACATAGAAGACGGACGAACCGGGGTCTCCCTGACGTCCGGCACGACCTCTCAACTGGCGGTCTACACGGCGGCTTTCATGGCGCTCGGTACCAATAATGGCAAGACCGCCTGCTGCTTTCACTTCGGGAGAGAGCTTGATGTCGGTACCACGACCTGCCATGTTCGTGGCAATTGTGACGGCACCCAGCTGGATTTGTTCTTCGCTGATTTCTGCTTTGTTTCCGTTGGCTGCGAGAACGGCAGCGGCTTGGTCGCAGAAGTACTTGTCTTTGTATTTCCATGCCTTGCCCAGGCTGCTCTGTCCTGCCAATGCCACAATGTCAGCCTCGCGCTGGTGCAGTTTGGCGTTGAGCACCTGGTGTGGAATCTTCCTCATGTTCAGCATCTTGGAGAGCAACTCTGAGATTTCCACCGAGGTAGTACCTACCAGCGTGGGGCGGCCACTCAAGCGCATGGCTTCTATTTCCTCAATCACTGCATTGTATTTCTCGCGTGCTGTCTTGTAGACGCGGTCGTCCATGTCTTTTCTGGCGATGGGACGGTTGGTAGGAATCTCCACCACATCCAGTTTGTAGATGTCCCAGAACTCACCGGCTTCGGTAGAGGCTGTACCGGTCATACCTGCCAGTTTGTGGTACATACGGAAGTAGTTCTGCAGTGTGATGGTGGCAAAGGTCTGTGTCGCTGCCTCCACCTTTACATGCTCTTTTGCCTCGACAGCCTGATGAAGTCCGTCGCTCCATCGGCGGCCCTCCATGATACGTCCTGTCTGTTCGTCTACAATCTTCACCTCGCCGTCGATGACCACATACTCATCGTCCTTGTTGAACATCGTATAGGCTTTGAGCAGCTGCTGAAGGGTGTGTACACGCTCGCTTTGAACGGCATAGTGGTTGAGCAGTGCGTCTTTCTTGTCAAGGCGTTGCTGATCGGTAAGGCCTGTTTCGTTTTCCAGGGCTGACAGCTGTGAGGCGATGTCTGGCAATACGAACAGCTCCTTGTCGTTGACTTTCTTGGCAAGCCATTCGGTACCCTTGTCGGTCAAGTCGCAGGAGTTGAGTTTCTCGTCAACGACGAAATAGAGGGGAGCCACACATTCCGGCATGCGACGGTTGTTGTTCTCCATATAAATCTCTTCCGTCTTGAGCATTCCTGCCTTGATACCTTCTTCAGAAAGGAACTTGATGAGAGGTTTGTTCTTGGGCAGTGCCTTGTGGGAGCGGTAGAGTGACAGGAATCCCTCTTCGGTCAGTTTCTCGTCGTTCTTTTCGCGTCCTTCTGCAATCTTCTGCTTGGCATCTGCAAGATATTGGGTGGCAAGCTTGCGCTGCACGTCTACGATGCTCTCTACCAGTGGCTGGTATTCCTCGAACATCTGGTCGTCGCCCTTGGGCACGGGACCGGAGATGATGAGCGGCGTACGGGCATCGTCGATGAGCACGGAGTCGACCTCGTCGACGATGGCATAGTTGTGTGCCCGCTGCACCAAGTCGTCGGGTGAGGTTGCCATGTTGTCGCGGAGGTAGTCGAAACCAAACTCGTTGTTGGTACCGAATGTGATGTCAGCCCGATAGGCTTTTCTTCTTTGGTCAGAGTTGGGTTGGTGCTTATCGATGCAGTCGACCGACAGTCCGTGGAACATGTAGAGGGGTCCCATCCATTCCGAGTCACGTTTGGCCAGATAGTCGTTCACGGTAACCACGTGAACGCCGTTGCCGGTAAGTGCATTGAGGAAGACGGGCAGTGTTGCCACGAGGGTCTTACCTTCACCCGTTGCCATCTCGGCAATCTTTCCCTGATGCAGAACGACACCGCCGAAAAGCTGGACGTCATAGTGAACCATTTCCCACTTCAGGTCGTTTCCTCCTGCTGTCCAGTGGTTATGGTAGATGGCCTTGTCGCCGTCGATGGTGATGAAGTCGTGTCTGGGGTCGGCTGCCAAGTTGCGGTCGAACTCGGTAGCGGTGACTACTGTCTCCTCATTCTGAGCGAAACGTCTGGCTGTTTCCTTCACGATGGCATATACGGTAGGCATTGCCTCGTCAAGCGCTTTTTCATAGATGTCGAGCACTTCCTTCTCCAGTTTGTCAATCTGGGTGAAGATGGTTTCACGCTCGTCGATGGGTGTTTCCTCGATTTTCAGCTTGAGTTCGGCAATCTTCTCTTTCTGCTCTTTGGCAGACTCCTGGATATGCTGCCTGATTTGGTTGGTACGTTCACGCAGTGCGTCATTATCCAGATTCTCAATCTCGGGTGAAACGGCTTTGACCTTCTCAACGAGTGGCTGGATGAGTTTCATGTCGCGTGTGGACTTGTCACCGAATAGCGACTTCAGTAATTTATTAAAGTTCAACATTTTTATAATTTTTCTTTTTGTTCTTTCGCCGGTTGTGCTCTCTCTTTCTTGTTTTGTCTTGTTTTGGGCACATTTTCGGTGCAAAGTTACTTATTTTATTGCAATTATCTCCATGAATACACAATTTTTCGTCTTTTTTTATCAGAACGCTTGTGTATATTTCCCTTTTTTATCAGAAGGTTGTGCTTATTTCTCTTTTTTATCAGTACGCTTGTATATATTTCCCTCTTTTTATCAGAAGGTTGTATATATTTCCCTTGTGTGTTTAAAAAAGAGGTTCGGCACTGCAGGCATTGGGTGCCCTGATGCGGATGCTTTTAGCGATGGAGGGTGCAATACGGTTGACGCTCACGGGTTGTGTGATGCGTTCTGTCGTGATGTTGGTTCCATAAAGAATGATGGGGAAGGGGATGAACGAAAGCCTTGATGTCTGGCTTTCAAGATTATCCTCGTTGTAGATGTTCCATCCCGGTGATACCTCGATCATGATATCTCCGTTGCGTTCGGCATGGAAGCTGTTTCTCACCTTTTCTGTTTGCTCCGTAACATTGAGCATCAGCTGTTGGGCGCTGTACACATTGCGCACACCCTGCATCTGGCATACGAACTCCTGTGCCAGTCGCGTTGCCTCTGCCAGGTTGATGCGTTTTTCTTCCAGAAAACGGTGGTTCAGATATATCTGTGAGTTGAAGGTGGCTTCGACGTATTTTCCCTGTCCGTAGAGTGCGCCAAAGTACATGTTCAGCAGGTTCGAGGTGCGGCTGATGTAGAATGTTCCTACCGGAATGTTATACTTGGCGTAGTTCGTCGTTTCGCTGTCGAAATAGCCGGTACTGGTGATGACGAAGAGCGCATTTCCTTTGCCCACACGGTCTTCGATGTTGCTCACCAGTCGTGCAATTTCCTTGTCAAGCCGCACGTAGGTGTCCTGCAGCTCCATGCCGCATTCGGTGATGGGCTGATGGTCGTAGGTTCCGGCATAATAGGTGATGTTGAGCAGGTCGGAGATGCCGTCCTTGCCCATTTCCGTATCTTCGATACACTTGAGTGCGATGTCTGTTACATGTCCGTTGACGAGTCCGCTCGTTTTATATTCCCTGTACTTTCTGATGCTCGTAAACTTGTGCTTGAAAGGCTTTTGCGGACCTCCGCTCATGAAATAGCTGAAGTTTCCAGAGAGCTGGTTAACGGGTTCCCATTCTGTGTTGTCGACAAAGGAAGCGGGAGATGTCAGTTCTTCTATGTTCTTCATCCACTTGCTTCCTCCCTTCGTGAAGTATTGCGACGAGCACCACTTTCCGTTGTTGTCGTCAATCCAGATGGCACCGTCGGCAGCATGTCCTGCTGCCAGTATGGCGGCATCGCGGAAGGGAGCTATGGAGTAGACGATGGCCTTGCCGGCTGTCGATACTTTCAGCTCGTCGCCGATGGTGGAGGTGCTGAGTTTTTGCGGGGATGACTTGTCGTTGGTCAGTACGCCGAGGTATTTGCCGTCGTCAACGCAGTACACCGGACGCAGGGTTTCTCTGTCCAGCCATCGGGCTCCGACGATACTATTATAATAAGGTGTAGTTCCTGTGACTATGTTGGCGATAGCAGAGGCACGGTCGATTTCCGAAAAAGAGTAGGAGGCGTTGGTATATATCCTTCCGTCTGTGAGCAGCCGTCTGAACCCCTGGTCGGAATAGAGTGGGGTGAATGCTTCCAGATAGTCGGTGCGAAGCTGGTCGATGGTTATTGCCACCACCAGTCGTGGCGGTGTCTGAAGCGTTTGGCTGCCTGCTTGCAGCGATGTGAGCAATGCAGAGAGCAGTGCCAGGGTACTGATTTGTCTATGATTCATTTCAAGTTTCTTCGTTTCAAATAGATTTCATTGCGATGACTCCAACATCTTGACAGCAAAGACAGTGCCAAAAAGCACATTCCTTCGGCATAATGCTGAAAAAATCGGCCGAAAAGGAAGAAAATCAGCAAAAAAGTCTCGATGGTCCAGAAAGAAGTGCTCTTTCCCTTGTATATGGAGGGCAGGAAAAAGAGTATGACAGGACAAAAGAGGAGGAGTTGAAGATTGGTGCTTGTGGTAGGATGCTGCGACAGGAACAGGGCAAACATCACCACTCCGACGATGGCGATGGAGGTGAACAGGAAGGCATCGTAGACACGGTATGTACGATGGCGTTTGTGCTCGGAATAAGTGATGGCAATGGAGAGTAAGAGCAGCACGCCGAACACCGCCGAGGGGGATGGTAGCCGGAGCATCCTGTTGGGGGCACTGCTTGCGGCTGCCAGGGGTGATAAGAGGTGACGCTTGCCGGAGACAAGTGGTCGGATGTCGTCGCCACTGCTGATGGTGGCACCGTCAAAATCCTCCATGAGGTTCATGGGCAGGAACTGCTGTTCTCGGACGTTGGTGTTGAAATCGGCAGATAAACCTAAACAGAGGTCAATGCTCATGGTTTCCCATTGCTGCGCTTCCGTACACTGGTGGGTCATCTCGCGGAAGGACAGGTTTGCCTGCCTCTTGCTATGATAGTCGACGCTCCCCTGGATACAACGCTCGATGATGTCGCGTGCCTGCGTCGTGCAGTTGTTGTAGAATACGTTATATCTGTATTCCCTTTCCTCGGGTCTGTAGTTTTTGAGCAGTGCGTACCACAGCTGCAGCTTTTCTTCGGTAGTCATGTTCAGCGTCTGCTCGACGATGCCTCTTTGCTGGCGCTGGTATTCCTTGATGAAGATGTCGTAAGGCAGCACGCCCAGTTCGTAGTCTGTCAGGCCGAAGAGGAAGCGAAGCGTGAAGAATGGTTTTCTGAAATTGAATACGCCGTAGTTGAAAACCCAGTCTTTTTTGGCTGCCATGTCATGGTATCTGATGGCGGTATGTCCATAGAGTGTATACACTTCCTTGTCGCTGGGATAGCAGGTAAGCAGACTGACCCGGATGGAGTCGTCCGTCTGTGCAGTTACCTTGTTGAACATACATAAAAAGAGCAGTCCTACGAGCGTCAAAAAGCGGTATGTTTTGACTTTCACTTGTTTCATATTGCAAAATTACGTTCTTTTTCTTATTTTTCGACCATAATCTCATTTTTTTTCAATAATTTTGCACCCCAGAACAGAAAATTAAACATGAATCTGACAATTGACATAGGAAATACGTGTACCAAACTGGTGGCTTTCGACGGGCTGTCACCTGTGGAGGAGGTGCGTATGGACACGGGTGACACGGGTCTGCTGGATGCTTTCTGCGAAAAGTATCACTTCTCTAAAGGCATCTACAGTACGGTGATTGCACTTCCTGCCGAGGTGCGTCAGAAATTGTCGTCCCTTCCATTCCCTATGTTGTGTCTGGAGCCGGGAGTGACCCCGATTCCCATCGTCAATGATTACCATACCCCGCACACCTTGGGAGCCGACCGTCTGGCTGCCGCTGTGGGAGCATACTGCAAGCACGAAGGCCGTCATCCCGTGCTGGTGATAGACGTGGGGACCTGCATCACCTACGATTTCGTGGATGCCGACGGGCATTATCTTGGCGGCAATATCTCTCCGGGTCCCACCATCCGCTTCCGTGCCCTTCACGAGTTCACGTCGTCCCTGCCCTTGGTGGTGCGTAAAGGAGACACACCCTCGTTGGGCGACACCACCGAAACAGCCATTCGATGCGGGGTGTTACAGGGGATAGAATATGAAATGCAGGGTTATATCCGTGATTTTTTATTAAAATATCCCAGTCTTTACGTTTATTTAACGGGAGGCGTTCATCTAAATTTGCACATTTCAGAAAAAAAGTGCATCTTTGCAGACGATTTCATTGTGCCCGAGGGTCTTAACCGTATCCTCATTTATAATCATGAAGAAAGAAAAAGCTAAATGAAGAAACTATTTATCAGCATCACTTTCATGGGTGTCATGGCTGTCGAGGGCATGGCACAGAGTGGTACCAATTCCCCCTACAGTCAATATGGCTTGGGTGTTCTTTCCGAACAGTCGCAGGGCTTCAACCGTGGAATGAACGGATTGGCGCTTGGTTTGCGCCAGTCGAATCAGGTCAATTTCCTGAATCCTGCTTCCTATAGTAGCATCGACTCGCTCACGATGATTATCGATGCCGGTCTTTCCGGACAGGTAACGAACTTCAAGGAAGGCGGCACCAAGGTCAATGCCAGCAATGCCGACTTCGAGTACATTGCGGCATGTTTCCGTGCGCTTCCCCGTCTGGGTGTCAGTGTCGGAATCGTTCCTTTTACCAATATTGGCTATAACTACTCCACCCAAGATTTGGTAGGCACATCTTCCACCATATCCACGGAAACCCATTCCGGCAGCGGAGGCTTGCACCAGGCATATATCGGAGCCGGTTGGAGCGTCTTGCCTTATCTCTCCGTAGGTGCCAATTTCTCTTATGTATGGGGCAGCTACAGCAAGACCGTCACTGTCAGCAACAGCGACAGCTACGTGAACACCATCTCGCGTATGTATTCAAGCCATTTCAACAGCTATAAGTTCGACTTCGGCGTTCAGCTCTATCATGAGGTGGCTCCCGGAGAACAGCTGGCTTTGGGTATCACCTACGGATTGGGACACA
Source organism: uncultured Prevotella sp. (assembly GCA_945834405.1). GTDB lineage: Bacteria > Bacteroidota > Bacteroidia > Bacteroidales > Bacteroidaceae > Prevotella. Next base: position 17,874 of record CAMAHD010000020.1, read on the forward strand.
ATCTCGGAAACAATGCCGACCTGATTCACAGCAGTTCCAATTCAGAAACCAACACTACCACTTTAGATACTGTCTCCGTGGCAGATGCCCATAGTATTCCATCCACACTGGGTGCCGGTATCAGCTGGAAACACGGCAAGAGCCTGGTGTTGGGTTTCGACTATAGCTTGCAGAAGTGGGGTGGCGAGAAGATGCCCGAACTGAATCCTGCCGACGGCACTTATGCGCGTCGCAGCGGCTTGCTGACCGACCGCAACAAGTATACCTTTGGCGGTGAGTGGGTGCCCAATCCTATCAGTCGCCGCTTCTATAACCGCATCCATTATCGTTTCGGAGCCTCATACGCTACACCTTATTTTAAAGTAAATGGATTGGACGGTCCCAAGGAATACAGTGTGAGCGCAGGTTTCGGCATTCCCATTCAGAATGCACGTAACAATCGCTCCATCTTGAACATCAGTGCCCAATGGCAGCGCACATCCGCCAAGGAACTCATCACTGAGAATACCTTTCGCATCAATGTGGGTATTACCTTCAACGAGCGCTGGTTCATGAAATGGAAAGTGCAGTAATGAAAGACGACCATCCACATTTATCCCGTTTACGCTTGATGCTTGCCGCCGTCATGGTGGCAGGCTTTGCCGTATCGTGTGAGGAGAGCAAGGAACACATTGCGCCCGCTATCCATGACCGCGATTCGGTTTCGGTGATGACCAGCTACGGAGTGAACACCCTCGTGTCCGATTCGGGTGTCATCAAATACCGTATCGTGACAGAGCGATGGGATGTGAATCAGACCCGACAGCCTTCACGATGGACTTTTATCAAAGGCCTGTTTCTCGAACAGTTTGACGAGCAGTTCCATGTGCAGCTGTACGTCCAAGCTGATACCGCCTGGTATTATGACCAAAAGAAACTGTGGGAGCTGCGGGGAAGGGTGCGTGTCCGCAACTTAGAGGGTTTGGTATTCACCAGCGAGGAACTCTTCTGGGATGGCTACTCGCATGAGCTGTATTCCTATCAATTCTCCCGACTGGTCACTCCTGAGCGCACGCTTCAGGGAACCTATTTCCGCAGTGATGAGCGAATGACGCGCTATACGGTAAGCAACTCCAAAGGCTCCTTTGAGAAGTCAGACATGGAAGACAACCATGCAGCTCCGGCAGATACAGCCAAACAGAAGGGCGACAGCATCTCGTTTACACCGCCTGTACGTCAGGTGGCACGTCCGCGTGCTGCCACTTCGGCAAACATGTCAAACCCCTAACACCCTCGCGTACATGATACAACTTATTATAGGACTCATCATCACCATGGCATTCTCGGCATTCTTTTCCGGGATGGAGATAGCTTTTGTCTCCGGCAACAGGATGCTGGCAGAGATGGAGCGCGAAAAGACGGGGCTCTCCAGCAGGGCCATCAGTTTCTTCTATCGCAATCCAGCCAATTTCGTCAGCACCATGCTCGTAGGCAACAACATAGCCCTCGTCATCTATGGTATTCTTTTCGCGCTGATTTTTGACGATACCCTTTTCCGAAATCTCGGCGACGGCGAAAGAGTGATGGCAGATACGATACTCTCTACGGTTGTCGTGCTCTTTACGGGAGAGTTTCTTCCCAAAACCATTTTCAAGAGTGCACCGAACTCGCTGCTCAACTTCTTTGCCCTGCCAGCCTTTATCTGCTATGTTCTGCTTTATCCCATCTCCCGATTTGCCACCTTCCTATCACGCTGTCTGTTGTGGTTAGTGGGCATCAAGATGGAGAAGACCAAGAGCAATCCCGAGTTCTCAAAGGTCGACTTGGACTATCTGGTGCAAAGCAGCATCGAAAATGCTCCCGATGACAGCCATATAGAGGACGAAGTGAAAATCTTCCAGAATGCGCTCGACTTTGCCGACACCAAGGTGCGCGACTGCATGGTTCCGCGCACAGAGATTGATGCCGTAGACATACGCAACTGTACCGACGATGACCTGAAGAACCATTTTATAGAAAGCGGATTCTCCAAGCTGATCGTTTATCAGGAAGATATAGACCATGTCATCGGATATATCCACTCCTCAGAACTCTTCCGCAATCCCCACAAGTGGCGTGAACATATCCAGACAATACCCTTTGTGCCCGAAACCATGACCGCCCGCAAGCTCATGCATATTTTCCTGCAGCAGAAGAAGAGTCTGGGTATCGTTGTCGATGAATTCGGAGGTACCAGCGGACTCGTCTCTCTTGAAGACATCGTTGAGGAGATTTTCGGAGAGATAGAGGATGAACACGACAGCACCAACTATATTGCCACCAAACTGGAAGATCACGAGTACATGCTTTCGGCACGTCTGGAAATAGAACGTGTCAACGAGATGTTCGACCTCGACCTTCCGGAAAATGATGCTTATATGACCATCGGCGGACTCATTCTGCATGAATATCAGAGTTTCCCCAAACTCAATGAAGTGGTGACAATAGGGCGCTTTGAATTCAAAATAGTGAAGAATACCATGACCAAAATAGAGGTTGTAAGGCTGAAAGTCAACGTATAAGACAAAATTTTCTTGACTTTTTATCGCTGTTTGGCAAATTTTATGTAATTTTGTCCGCTAAATGAACAAATGGGGTCATCGAATCCGCGAAAAGATAGGGGAGAGATGGCTTTCAAAAACGAAACAATTAAAAAAAACAATAACTTAAACAACGTAATGGCAGCATTAGGAACTATCAGAAAAAGAGGCGTGACCCTGATTATCATCATCGGTCTTGGCCTTTTCGCGTTTATTGCTGAGGAGTTCTTCCGTTCTTGCGAATCGACAAGCAACGAAAGACGCCAGCAAGTAGGAGAAGTATTGGGAGAGAAAATCTCTGTCCAGGAATTCCAGGCACTTCTTGACGAGTATCAGGAAGTGGTGAAGATGACCCAGGGACGTGACAACCTCACCGATGACGAGTTGAACAGTGTCAAGGATCAGGTATGGAATACCTTTGTCAGCACTACCATTATCCGCAAGGAGGCTGAAAAGGTTGGCCTTACCGTTACTGACGAGGAACTGCAGAACATCCTTATCCAGGGTACCAACCCCATTCTTCAGCAGTCTCCCTTTGTCAATCAGCAAACGGGTCGTTTTGATGCCAGCATGCTGACCAAATTCCTTGCCGACTACAAGAAGAATATGAGCAATCCTCAGGTGGCTGAACAGTATCAGAGAATCTACAAATACTGGCAGTTCCTGGAGAAGACTCTCCGCCAGCAGACTCTGGCTGTGAAGTATCAGACGCTCATTGCCAACAGCCTTTTTACCAATCCCATCTCCGTGAAGATGGCGCTTGAAGGAGAGAATGTTGAAAACAACATCCAGCTGGCTTCTGCTTCTTATGCTTCTATCAACGACAATCAGGTGAAGGTTGAAGATAGCGACCTGAAAAAGAAGTATGAAGAAAAGAAGGAACTGTTCAAGCAGGTAGCTGAGACCCGTGACATCAAGTATGTTGACTTCCAGGTCGTTGCTTCCAAGGCTGACCGTCAGGCATTGCTTCAGAGCATGAAAGCTGCTTCTGCCGACCTTCAGAACGGTGCAGCTCCCGAAGAGGTTGTCCGCAAGAATCAGTCACAGGTTGCCTATACAGGTCTTGCCGTTACCCGCAACGCTTTCCCCCGCGACATCGCTGCTAAGATTGACTCTATGGCAGTAGGTCAGACAACAGAGCCCTTCGAGACGATGATGGACAATACCCTCAATGTTGTGAAGCTTATCTCCAAGAACCAGCTTCCCGACTCTGTAGAGTATCGTCAGATTCAGGTTGGCGGCGCTTCTGTTGATGAGGCTCGCAACCGTGCCGACAGTATTCTGAACGCTCTTCAGGCAGGTGCCGACTTCGAGACACTTGCCAAGAAGTACGGTCAGACGGGTGAGAAGCAGTGGCTCACATCTGCCATGTATGAGCATGCAACCAGCATTGATGCAGACACCAAGTCTTATATCCAGACCCTTACCAATACTGCAGTGAACGAACTGAAGAAGATTGATTTCACTCAGGGCAATGTCATTGTACAGGTAACCAACCGCAAGGGCAATGTGGACAAGTATGTTGCTGCTGTTGTCAAGCACACGATTGACTTCTCCAAGGAAACCTATTCTGCAGCATACAACAAGTTCAGCCAGTTTGTCAGTGAGAATCAGACCGTTGAGGCTCTGGAGAAGGCAGCCGGCAAGTATGGCTTCAAGGTTCAGGAGCGTAAGGACATGTCAAGTGCAGAGCATTTTGTAGCTGGCATCCGCAGCACTCGTGATGCCCTGAAGTGGATTTTTGAGGCAAAGGCAGGAGAATTGTCACCCCTCTATGAGTGTGGCAACAACGACCATCTGCTGGTTATTGCCATGACCAAGGTTCATCCTGTAGGCTATCTGACCGTTGAGGATGTAAAGGATATGCTGAAGAGCGAAGTGATCCGCGACAAGAAGTTTGAGATGCTCAGCCAGAAATATGCCGGTGTGAAGAATATCGCAGAGGCTAAAGCCAAGGGTATGCAGGTGAACGAAGTTCCTCAGGTTACCTTCAATGCTCCTGTATATGTTCAGGCAACAGGTGCCAGCGAGCCTTCACTGAGCGGTGCTGTAGCAGCAACCAAGGCTGGTCAGTTCTCCTCTCATCTTGTCAAGGGTAATGCCGGTGCTTACCTCTTCCAGGTAGTGAAGAAAGGCAATCGTGCCAATGCCAACAAGGATGCCAAGGCAATGGAGGCACGCCTCCAGCAGCAGGCCATGCAGGCAGCAGGTCGTTTCATGAACGAGCTTTACATGAAGGCTAATGTCAAGGACAACCGTTACCTTTTCTTCTAATCACGAACGTTCATATCGTAAAATAGTAAAATAAAAAAGGTGTGTCTTGCAAAGGACACATCTTTTTTATTTTACAGAATCCATCAATGCTCCGTGAAATAGGAGGCTTGACGAACGCTCCGATTCTAAGACAAACGGTATTTCTCTCTCAGAGCTTTTGGCAGTTTGCTGACGACCAGCGCATACGACTCTTCAATCCATTCCTTGATTTGGCGTTCGTCAAAGTGTTCATAATAAATGTCACTCCAATGCTTCTTGTTCCAGTGCCATGCAGGAGTCACATGTTCGTATGCTGCTCTCAACAGTTCGTTGCGCTCGGGAGTCAGTTTGATGGCAAAATGGGCGTCGACGGAAGTCAGCATCAGACACATGAATATCTTGCCTTCTATTCTGAACACGACGTTGTCATCCCCGAAGGGCATATCCTCGGTTACTCCGGGAAGTGACAGGGCAATGATTCTTGCTTCTTCAATATTCATCGTTCAATATGGGTTTTGTTGTAGAGTGATGATAAAACACTGATTAGTGTTTGCAAAGTTACTATAATAATTCAAATATTCCATGCGCTTGCCTGTTGATTATTCCATTTTTCATTCATGAGGAGAAAGAAATCTTGCACAACGAATCGGTATGTGCGCAATTTGAACGTTTAACGTTTTAAAATATTTTAAATCACGGCTCGCTTTTTCTGTTTTTCTGATTCTTTCAATTAACTTTGCATATAGAATATGAATGCAGGGAGAATATCCATGATTCATCTAAGAAGTAAAAAAATTAAGATACTGATATATCATTATGTTCGAAAATCTAAGTGAAAGACTTGAGCGCTCGTTCAAGATTCTCAAGGGTGAGGGAAAAATCACCGAAATCAATGTCGCTGAAACGCTTAAGGATGTAAGAAGGGCTCTTTTAGATGCTGACGTCAACTACAAGGTGGCTAAGACCTTTACCGACACCGTCAAGCAGAAAGCAATGGGTATGAATGTGCTGGCAGCAGTGAAACCCAGTCAGCTGATGGTCAAAATCGTCCATGACGAGCTGACAGAGCTGATGGGTGGAAAGGCCACAGAACTCCATCTGGAAGGTCGTCCTGCCATCATCCTCATGTCGGGTTTGCAAGGTTCAGGTAAGACCACTTTCAGTGGTAAGCTTGCCAACATGCTGAAGACCAAACAGCACAAAAATCCCTTACTCGTTGCCTGTGACGTCTATCGTCCGGCAGCTATCGAACAGCTGAAGGTTGTAGGAGCACAGGTAGGGGTGCCTGTTTACTCAGAACCGGAATCCAAGGATGTGGTTTCTATCGCCCAACATGCCATCCAACAGGCAAAGCAGCAGAACCACAATGTGGTGATTATCGATACCGCAGGTCGTCTTGCCGTAGACGAGGAGATGATGGACGAGATAGAGAAACTGAAGAATGCCGTTAATCCTGATGAAACGCTTTTCGTTGTTGACTCCATGACCGGACAGGATGCTGTGAATACCGCCAAGGAGTTCAACGACCGACTGGATTTCGATGGTGTCGTTCTGACCAAGCTGGATGGTGATACCCGAGGCGGTGCTGCCCTCTCTATACGTACTGTTGTCACCAAGCCTATCAAGTTTGTGGGAACAGGAGAGAAGATGGAGGCCATCGACGTGTTCCACCCCGAACGTATGGCCGACCGTATCTTGGGCATGGGTGACATCGTCAGTCTTGTTGAGCGTGCGCAGGAACAGTTTGACGAGAAGCAAGCCAGGGAGCTGGAAAAGAAAATCAGAAAGAACCAGTTTGATTTCAACGACTTCCTGCAGCAGATACAGCAAATCAAGAAGATGGGTAACATCAAGGATTTGGCTGCCATGATTCCCGGTGTGGGTAAGGCAATCAAAGATGTAGACATCGACGATAACGCCTTCAAGGGCATAGAGGCCATCATCTACAGCATGACTCCCAAGGAGCGCTCACATCCCGAAATCATCAACCAAAGCCGCCGTGTGCGCATTGCCAAAGGTTCCGGTACCAACATCCAGGAAGTGAACCGACTGTTGAAGCAGTTTGACCAGACGCGCAAGATGATGAAGATGGTCACGGGAGCATCTGGCAGCAAGATGATGCAGATGGCAAATGCCATGAGAAGAAAAATGTAGGTGAGAATTGACAGTCTCTACCTGAAAACAGAAAGAGGTAATACATCATTATATATTTATGCAGATCATTGACGGAAAAGCGACAGCCGCAACCATCAAGCAGGAGATTGCCGAGGAAGTAAGGCAGATGATGGCGAGGGGAGAGAAACAACCCCATCTCGCAGCAGTACTTGTCGGCCATGATGGAGGCTCAGAGACATACGTGAAGAATAAGGTGTTGGCATGTGAGGCATGTGGCTTCAAGTCGACGCTTATCAGATATGAAGACAATGTGAGTGAGGAGGAGTTGCTGGCATGTGTGGACAAGTTGAACAAAGACGATGATGTCGACGGATTCATCGTCCAGTTGCCTTTGCCCAGGCATATCGACGAGCAGAAGGTTATCGAGGCGATAGACTATCGTAAGGATGTTGACGGATTCCATCCGGTCAATGTGGGTCGTATGGCTATCGGTCTTCCTTGCTTTATTTCCGCCACTCCCCTTGGAATCCTGACATTGTTGCAGAGATACGGCATAGAGACCAAAGGAAAGAAGTGTGTCATTCTGGGTCGTTCGAACATCGTAGGCAAGCCCATGGCTCAGCTGATGATGCAGAAACAGTATGGCGATGCCACCGTCACCGTTTGTCACAGCCGCTCGACGACGCTCAAGGACGAATGTAGACAGGCAGACATCATCATTGCAGCCATCGGCAGCCCCGACTTCGTTACCGCCGATATGGTGAAAGAAGGAGCCGTGATTGTAGATGTTGGCACTACCCGTGTGCCGGATGCCAGTCGCAAGAGCGGTTTCCGCCTGAATGGCGACGTGAAGTTTGACGAGGTTGCTCCACGCTGTTCCTACATCACTCCCGTCCCCGGAGGTGTAGGTCCGATGACCATCTGTTCGCTGATGAAGAACACATTGGCGGCAGGCAAAAAGGAGTTTTACAGATGACCGCTGACGAACTGTACCGAAAGGGGAACGATTTTCGGAAACAGGGAAAATGGGCAGATGCCATCAACTGCTACACCGAGGCTACGGAGTTGAATCCGGAAAGTCCGGCAGCAGAAGCCAAGAAGATGCTTGAGGATATTCTCAACTTCTATCATAAAGACACTTACAATCCCTGAAAGAAGCGGGATATGTTGTATTCCATTGGGCTTGAGGGGGTTGTTGGTGGCTTGTAATAACAAACAACTGTTACTATGAGTAAAGTAAAAGGAGCCATAGTAGTTGACACTAACAGGTGTAAGGGATGCTCGCTCTGCGTGCAGGCTTGCCCGAAGGATGTCATACTGCTGGCAAAGAAAGTCAACGTCCACGGCTACCCGTACGTGGAGGTGGCACATCCCGATGATTGCATCGGCTGTGCCTCGTGTGGTATTGTTTGCCCAGACGGGTGTATCACAGTATATAGGACTAAGGTGGGAAAGGAGTAACAATCATGGCTGAAAAAGAAGTAACCCTGATGAAAGGCAACGAGGCGATAGCCCGTGCTGCCATTCGTACGGGAGTGGATGGTTTCTTCGGATACCCCATCACTCCTCAAAGTGAAATCATAGAGACGCTGGCTCTGGACAAACCGTGGGAGACGACAGGAATGGTAGTCGTTCAGGCAGAGAGTGAGGTTGCATCCATCAACATGGTTTATGGTGCTGCCGGTGCCGGAAAGAAAGCCTTTACTTCCTCGTCCAGCCCCGGTGTTGCCCTCATGCAGGAAGGTATAACCTATATGGCTGGTGCCGAAATCCCCGGCGTGATTGTCAATGTGCAGAGAGGTGGTCCCGGATTGGGCACTATCCAACCTTCACAGAGCGACTACTTCCAGGCGACAAGAGGTGGCGGTAACGGCGACTACGAGGTGATAGTGCTGGCTCCCAACTCCGTACAGGAGATGGCAGACTTCGTGGATCTTGCATTCACTCTTGCCTTCAAATATCGCAATCCTGCCATGATTCTGAGCGACGGAGTCATTGGTCAGATGATGGAGAAGGTCGTTCTGCCTCCTTATCGTCCACGCCGCACCGAGGAGGAAATCAAGGAACAGTGTCCTTGGGCTACTTTCGGACGCACTCCCAATCGCCACCCCAATATCCTTACCTCGCTCGAACTGAAGCCCGAGGCAATGGAAAAGCATAACATTCATTTGCAGCAGAAGTATGCCACCATCAAGGAGACGGAGGTGAGATACGAAACCATCGGCTGCGAAGATGCCGACTATATCATCGTGGCATTCGGCAGTGCCTCGCGTATCGCCCAGAAAGCAATGGAACTGGCACGCGAGGAGGGACTGAAGGTAGGACTCTTCCGCCCCATTACCCTCTGGCCTTTCCCCGAAAAGCAAGTAGCAGAGGTTGCGCGCGGCAAGAAGGGCATATTAGTGGCAGAGATCAATGCCGGACAGATGGTTCAGGATGTCAGATTGGCACTGAACGGAGCCTTGCCCGTAGAACACTTTGGACGTTTGGGAGGTATTGTTCCCGAACCCAATGAGATAGTGGATGCTTTGAAAGAGAAGCTCGTGAAGTGAATGTAGAAACGATAAAAATTAAGAAGCAATGGAAGAAAACATCATATCTCCAGAGAATATCGTTTACAAAAAGCCAACGTTGATGAACGATGTGCAGATGCATTACTGTCCCGGATGCAGTCACGGTGTAGTGCACAAGTTAGTGGCGGAGGTGATTGAAGAAATGGGGTTGGAGCATAAGTCTGTAGGAGTAAGTCCTGTGGGATGTGCAGTCTTTGCTTACCGTTATCTGGATATTGACTGGCAGGAAGCCGCCCATGGGCGTGCGCCTGCTGTTGCCACTGGTATCAAGCGATTGTGGCCCGACCGTCTGGTATTTACCTATCAGGGAGACGGCGACCTGGCATGTATCGGTGCGTGTGAAACCATCCATGCCCTGAACAGAGGTGAGAATATCGTCATCATCTTTATCAACAATGCCATCTATGGTATGACCGGAGGACAAATGGCTCCTACCACACTCATCGGTCAGAAGACCAGCACCTGTCCTTACGGTCGCGAACCTCAGCTGCATGGCTATCCATTGAAGATAACGGAGATAGCTGCCCAGCTGGAGGGTACCTGCTATGTCACCCGTCAGAGTGTAGAGACAGTGGCTGCCATACGCAGTGCCAAGAAGGCTCTCAGAAAAGCGTTCCAAGCCTCTATGGACGGCAAGGGAAGTTCTTTGGTAGAGATTGTCTCCACGTGCAACAGTGGCTGGAAACTCTCGCCCGTAAAGGCAAACCAATGGATGACCGAAAACATGTTCAAGTTCTATCCCAAGGGCGACTTGAAAGATACCATCCAATAGAACCGACAGTATACACACATACTGTATCGACAACAGTAAAAAGAAACAGAGTATGAAAAAAGAAATCATTATATCCGGTTTCGGTGGTCAGGGTGTACTTTCAATGGGTAAGATTCTTGCCTATTCCGCTTTGATGGAAGATAAGGAGGTGACATGGATGCCTGCCTATGGACCGGAACAAAGAGGCGGTACTGCCAATGTGACAGTCATTGTGAGCGACGACAAGATATCGTCGCCCGTGTTAAGCCATTTCGATGTGGCAGTGGTATTGAATCAGCCTTCGCTCGACAAGTTTGAATCCAAGGTTAAACCGGGGGGCATGTTGATATACGATGGTTTTGGTATCATCAATCCACCCACGCGAAAAGATATCACCATCTATCGCATTGACGCGATGGAGAAAGCTGCCGAGATGAAGAACAGCAAGATTTTCAATATGATAGTGCTGGGAGGCTTGCTGAAGGTGTGCCCTGTAGTAAGTACCAACGGCGTAGAGAAAGGACTTTACAAGACTCTGCCCGAACGTCATCATTCCCTCATACCTCTGAACATGGAGGCTTTTGAAGTTGGTGGAAAACTCATATCAGAGTAAAGGGTAGGGTAGCACCACATGACTAAAGACAAGATAAGAAAAGATTATGCTTCGCGGATAGAGCAGTTGACAGGCGAGATACAGTTGTGCAAGAAAAGAGGACGACAGTATGTAGCCGGTCAGCTGCTGTCCTTTGTCCTTGCCCTTACTTGTATCGTGGTTTATACGATGTTTGCCTACGGAGAAGTCTGGATGTCCTTGGCTGCCGTCTGTGCAGCATTGTATGTGGGAGTCAGACGGCTGGATGTAGGCAACAGCGAGAAAAAGGCTCACTTAGAAGCGCTGCTTCAGGTGTATGGCAATGAGATGGCCTATTTGGACGGTGATTACTCATCCTTCGATGACGGTGAGCAATACGTAAACCCGCGACACGAGTATTCTTTCGACCTTGATATTTTTGGTCGAGAGTCGCTTTTCCAACGTATCAACCGCACCGTTACGTCCGGTGGCAGTGACTGGCTGGCAGGGGAGTTATGCCCAGGAGCACCCAAGTCGCGGCAGGATATACTCAACCAAAGGGGAGCCATAGACGAACTTGCTGCCAATACAGAACTGCGAATGACCTTTCTGGCACAGGGACAGGCAAAAGGCGGAACGACCGACACGGAAGAAGTCAAGAAGGTCATAGAGCGTGCCAAAGAGCTGCAGCTTCCCTCGTTTGCCTCATCGCGTGCCGTATTTATCGTTGCCGTGGTTTCTGTTTCAGGGCTGATGCTGGCTGTTCTTGCCTCCATCTTTGGCAGCCTTCCCTCAAGCGTGCCTTTTCAGTGGGGACTGTTGCAGCTACTGGTTATGATAGTCTTGTGTTCACGTTCGCTGCACCAGATAAACAAGACGACAGGAACGGTCAATAAGCAGATGAAGTCGTATGTCTCGCTCATGGAAACCATATCTGCCAGCAAACTATCAGCCAAAGACCATGTCGCTATTGCCGAACAACTGTCAGCCACCGATGGCAATGCCCTACAGTCATTCAGAAGCCTGAGAAGACTCATCGACAGGCTCGACCGCAACGGCAATGCTCTCTATCGCATGGTAGCCAATGCCCTTTTCCTGAACGACCTCATGATTATCAGGAGTTTCGCGCAATGGAAAGAAGAGAGTATGACGATGATGGACGAATGGATTGATGCCGTGAGCCATTTTGATGCGCTCGTTTCAATGGCGACCTTCCGTTATAACGAGCCTGATGCCCATGTTGCAGAGATTGTTGAAAGCAACGAGGTGGTGTATCAGGCAGAGGGCATCTTCCATCCTTTCCTTGGCAGCAGGGCAGTACCCAATGATTTCGACATCAGAGATTCACATTATTATATCGTGACCGGAGCCAACATGGCAGGAAAGAGCACCTTCCTCCGTTCTTTAGGCATGAACTATATTCTTGCCATGTGCGGCCTGCCCATATTTGCGAAGCGACTTGTCGTCAGCCGTTTCGCCCTGTTCAGCAGTATGCGTACTACGGATGATCTGACTCATGGCATCAGTTATTTCAATGCAGAACTGTTGCGGCTGAAACAGCTCATCGGTACATGTCATAACAATAGCCATACGCTGATTATCCTCGATGAGATACTCAAAGGAACCAATTCTGCCGACAAGCTGAATGGTTCGAGAATGTTTCTCGAGTATGTGTCCCGGCTTCCCGTCACGGGCATCATTGCCACGCACGACCTTGAACTGTCCAAAATGTCAGAAGAACATCCGGACAGGTTTCACAACTATTGTTTCGAGATTGAGCTGACCGACAACGTTACCTACACTTACAAGATTACGCCGGGCGTTGCACGCAACCAGAATGCAACCTACCTCCTGAAGACGCTGCTCCGTTCATGACAATCGTCATGCAGGTCTTTCAAGTAGGAGTACTATTGTATCCCATTACGGAGTACTGACTTAATAATAGGAACTACTGCATCTCCATCTTCTCGCTTTCATTCCCACCGTGGCTGACTTGAACTCTATTGCTGTGAATTATAAAGAATCAGAATCATAGGGACAGGTACTACCGACCCTCTAAACACG
>CAMAHD010000021.1 GCA_945834405.1 uncultured Prevotella sp.
GCATGTGGTGTTACTTGGCAGGAGCTGCGGGAGCTGCTGCATCCTTGGCAGGAGCAGCAGGAGCAGCCTGCTTGGCAGGAGCAGCTTCCTTGGTCTCACTGGCTTTGAAGCCGGGGAGGTTGTTGGGGTTGGCTGTAGGATTCTCAATGCCTTCCATGACGGAATGGTCGCCGGCAGCCTGAGGTGCTGCGTAGGCACAGAAGATGCTGATGACAACCATTGCAGCAGCAAGGCCCCATGTGGTCTTCTCGATGAAGTCGGTAGTCTTGCGAACACCGCCAATCTGGTTGTAAGAAGCGAAGTTGGAAGCCAAACCGCCTCCCTTTGACTCTTGGATCAGCACGATGCCTATCATCAAAAATGCTGCCAAACAAATCAGAATAACTAAAAGTACGTACATTTTTTTACTTAATTTTATTGTTAATTTTTATTTTGTTTTTGTTTTTATTTCTTCTCTATGGCAATCAATTTCTCAAGGAAACGGATTTGGTCTGCAAAGTAAGCATTTTTTTTTGGATAATTCAAACTTAATTGCCGAATAATTTTCAAAGCCTTCGAATATCTGCCCTGTTTGATGTAAATTCGCGCCAAAGTCTCCGTAAAATAGCCTTCGTCTCCCTCTTTGAGTGCTCCCTGGTCGTTGTCATCGTTTATTTGTGGCAAATACTCGGGGGTCTCGTTGAGGACGATTTTTCCCCGGTCGTTGCTTTGGATGAAGCTGTCGATGAGGTTATGCCCCTTGAGTTGTGGCGTCTTCTGTTCCTTCGGGGTGGCATCGTCACATTCGAGCAGATATGCCACGTAGTCAATGGCTGCATCTGCGGGGGTTGGCTGACGTTTCTTTTTGGGCTTGGGCTCGTTGTCTGCGTCAGTCTCTTCCTGGGGGATGGAGTCAAGGAAGTTGTCGATGAGTGAGATGGTACGGCTTTCACCCTCTTTAACCGTTGGTTTGTCTGCTGCCTGGGGGACGGCTTTCGTCTTTCCTCTCTGCAACTGATAGTGGGTTGCCTCGACGAGCTGGAACAGCATCTTGCGGTCGGTGATGTAAACGGCAGCTCTTCTCAGTTCTTCATCGAAGGATGAGTCGTGAAGCAGGTAGAGGTTTTGAAGCAACAGCAGTCGGGCTGTCTGGAAGTAGGGGTACAACGCGAGCATGGAGCGCAGCTCGTAGAGCGTGTCTCTGTCCAGTTGTTGCGGATGCTTGATAAGCTCGGTCAGTTCCATGTATGCGTTGTTAGATATAAGCGTTGTTGATTGTTGTTGAGCGAATCGTTATGATGGACGTGGTTACCAGTTAGCCACGGTGGCATTGAATATCTGGTCGGTTATTTCTTTCACCATCTGTGTCACAAGTTCTTCCTGTACGGAGTTGAGTGACTGGGTGGTCTCATAAGAAGAGGTGGCTGTAAACTGCTTCTCGAAATCTTCCCTGTGGTTGGCGTTGTTGGTGAATCTCACGTTGACCGTCATACTCAGCTCTGTCTGTGCTGAATAGCCTTCGCTGGAAACCGACTTGTTTCGCTGTTCATATTTAGTTATCTCACCCTCTATCTTCAGGTCACCGTTTTTCCTTACCTGTATCAGTTTCGTATGGTTGGCATAGATGTCCTTCAGGTGGTTGTTGAAGATACTTGCCATAGGACCCCAGACGTATGCCGAGCGGATGGGGAAGTCGGCTATCTGAATGGTTTTGGTTTTAGAATAGTCGATACTGGCTCCATTGAACTTGTAAGATACGGAGCATGAGGTAGCCAGTGGAGTGACGAGTGTGATGAGCAACAGGAGCAGTGTCAGGCCGTACTGTTTGAGTCTGCGGTAGAGCGTGCGGTCTGATATGCCCAGTTCCATGGCAGCCCTTTTGCGGTTGCCGCCGTTGCGCTCCAGTGCCTTTTCGAGCATCAGTTTCTCCATCTTGTCCAGATTCAGACTCTGCGGTTCATGCTTCGTGTGGCAGGTCTCGGCGTATTCCTCGATGTTTTCCTGGAAGTTGGGTTCCTGAACGGGAGTCTCGTCGGAAATGTCATACGGAGTTTCGCTGGTTGTCGGTTCTACATATTCTTCGGCAATGGCATCTTCTGCCATCGGATGATGCTGCTGAATCAGGCTCTCGTTGGGCAGGAAGAGTGGCTGTCGTGTGGGCAGTGTGGTCTCCTTCTTGTCAGGAGTGGCAGTGCCATGGTATATTTTTTTCTTCAGGCGTTCCACTTCCTCGCGCAGGTCGCGCACGTTGTTGCGCAGTTCGAAGAGTACGTTATAGATAAACTCCCTTTCCTGTTCGAACGGGTGGCCCTGTTCCTGCTCCTTGTGGAGCGACACCAGCTCCGTGCTGTCGGAGTCGACGGGGATGAAGGTCTCAAGGATGGAGGCTGAGATATTGCGCTGCGGACTGAGGATGGAGATTTGCTCCGTTACATTCTTCAGCTGTCTCACGTTGCCCGGCCATTTGTAGTGCATGAGGATCTGCTTGGCCTCGTCGTCGAGTACCACCTTTTCCATATGGTATTTCTCTGCCATCTGCATGGCAAAGAGCCGGAAGAGCAACACGATATCCTCGCCTCTCTCTCTCAGTGGCGGCATCTGTATGGATATGGTGTTGAGACGGTAGTAGAGGTCTTCGCGGAAGCGACCCTCACTGATGGCTTTCTGGATATTCACGTTGGTGGCAGCCACGATGCGCACATCCGTCTTTCTTACTTCGGTTGCTCCCACGGGTATGTACTCGCCCGTTTCCAGTACGCGCAGCAGTCGTGCTTGTGTAGCCATAGGCAATTCGCCCACTTCATCCAGAAAGAGTGTGCCCTTGTTGGCTACTCCGAAATAGCCGGGAGAGTCGCCGATGGCTCCGGTAAACGAACCCTTGACATGCCCGAACAATTCGCTGTCGATAGTGCCTTCGGGTATGGAGCCACAGTTGATGGCGAAATACTTCTCCCGTCGGCGAGGCGAGTTGTCGTGAATGATACGCGGAACGACTTCCTTGCCAACGCCGCTTTCGCCTACGATGAGCACGCTGACATCTGTTGGCGCAACCTGAAGGGCCACGTCAAGCACACGATTCAACGCGGGACAGTTGCCTACGATATTGTATCGCTGTTTGATGTTCTGCAGTTCCGAAGTTTTCATTTAGCTGGCAAAGTTACGGATTTTCTGTGAAAATGTATGGCTATTGGCTGAATATTTATCTTTTTTTGTCAAATTTTATCAGCAAAAGTCCGATGGCTGTCCATATCAGTTCCCTCAGGCGTACCAGAAGTGCCACAAAGATTCCGGCTCCGAAAGATAGTGACAGTCCCTTTGCCGACATGAGAAAACCACCCTCGCGTCCGCCTAACTGCAGGGGCATGAAAAAGAGCATGTTGGCGATGAGCGAGGTGAATGCCAGAATCAGGATGCAGTCCAGATAGCTGGCACTGGGCAGGATGACCAACAGGATGAAGAATATCTCGAATGCTGAGAGTACGCGGCATAGCAGTTCCAGTGCAACGGCTGAAATGAAGGTGCGTCGGTTCTGGTTGTGCAAGGCGGCTATCTGCCTGTCTATGGCATTGAGTTGTTCTTCATGACTTTCAAAGAAACCCTTAGCCCAGCGTTTGACCATGGGGAAACGGCTCAGGAGCGAGAGACAGCGCACGGCAATACCCTTCTTATATCCTTTCAGGAAGAACCAGATGGCAAGCAGGCAGAAGGTGCTGACGGCTGTCAGCATGATGCCTATACCTATGTTCAGAGGTTGCGTGAGCAGATAGAGCACTACAGCCAACAGCCAGAACCAGAAATGGGAAAAGATGTGGGTCATGGCGTAAAGAATGACTGACGAGGAGGCACTGGCGGTGCCGATGACAGGGGACAGCGACATGACTCGGTACGGCTCTCCTCCCATCAGTCCTCCCGGCGTGGCATAGTTCAGCGCGAATCCGCTCACCGTTATCTTATAGAGCCACCAGAATGAAACCTTCTTGGGGCTGAGGCTGCGGATAATGATATACCAGGCAGAGGTGTTCAGCAGATAGAGGAAAAACCAAATGGCTACTACGGCAAAGAACCAGTAGCCTGCCCTTTGCACTCCTGTACAGACCTCTTGGAAATCCAGTCGTGTCACCATCAGTGCCAATACTCCCAGTCCAAAGAGGAAAAATCCGTTCTGGTATTTCTTCTTCATCCTTGATTGTCTATAGTCCTTAATCTCCTTTTGACTTCTTTTATCTCCTTATGAATCCTTTTACGTCCTTTCAGATCCTTGAGGAGGTGGGATTCTTTATTGCTCTTTCTTTGGTTTAGGCTGTGCAAAACGCACCTTCTCGCTGTCGTCTTTCTTTTCGTGGTACAGCTTGGGGAGCGGATCGGCGAAGGGCTCATCGTATGCCATTCGATTGCGGTAAATGTCGATGGCGGCATAGATCGCCTGGCGGAACGACTGTGCGCTGGCTACGCCCTTGCCTGCTATGTCGTAGGCCGTGCCATGGTCGGGCGAGGTGCGCACAATGGGGAGTCCCGCTGTATAGTTGACACCATCCTCCTGGGCAAGCGTCTTGAAGGGAGCCAGTCCCTGGTCGTGATACATGGCGAGGATACCGTCAAAGCGCCTGTAGTTGCCGCTGCCGAAGAATCCGTCGGCTGGGTAAGGACCGAAAGCCTGTATGCCTTGGCTTTCCAGTTCTTCAATGGCAGGAATAATCACTTCCTTCTCTTCTGTACCCAACAGGCCGTTGTCGCCGCCATGCGGATTGAGCGAAAGGATGGCGATGCGTGGAGCCGAGATGCGGAAGTCGCGCAAGAGACTGCGGTGGAAGATGGTTGCTTTCTCTACTATCTTTTCGCGTGTGATGGCAGAAGGCACGTCCTTGATGGGCAGATGGGTGGTGACGAGGGCTACGCGCAGGCTGCTGTTCATGAGTATCATCAGCGCCTGGTTGCCGTCGCCCAGTGACTGCTCGATATATTCGGTATGGCCGCAGAAGTGGAAGAGGTCGCTCTGAATACTGTTCTTGTCGATGGGGGCGGTGACCAGTACGTCGTAGAGTTCTGAACGGAAATCTGTCATAGCCTGGTCGAGAGCCTTCAGTGCCGCCTCTCCTGCCTCTTTGGAAGGCTGTCCGAATTCGATTTTCACCTCGTCGTCAAAGACCGTCAGCAGGTTGACCCTGCCGGGCTGTGCATCTTTTGCCTTGTCGATGATGCTGAAGTTGGTCTGCAAGTTCAGTGCCTTGCGGTGATAGGTGGCGGCTTTAGGAGAGCCATATATAATAGGTGTGCAAAGCTCCAGAATCTGTGGGTCCTCAAAAGTCTTGAGAATCACTTCGTAGCCTATTCCGTTGGTGTCGCCTTGGGTGATGGCGATTCTGATGGGTTCGTTTTCCATTGTAATATTTGGGTTTTATATAGTTTGTAAATAGTTATTCGATGGTGAGCAACATGGCTTCCAGCTGCTTGATGTAGTTGCGTTTGCGGTGACCGGGCGCAAAGACGAAGCCTTCGCCTACAATGACTCGATGGCTGGCTGTATCCATGAAGGCGTGGCAGACGAAAGGACCGCCCATGATGTCGCCGTACATGCTCCAAAGACCTTTTACCTGCAAAACCTCCCGACCTCTGATGTGGAAGGTATGGACGAGTGGGGTGCATGATGTCTCGGTCTGCATATACATGCCAGGCTGTTCGCCCGGAATGTTCTGTTTCATGATGCTGTCGCGCTGGAGCAGCAGTTGGGCGGCATCAAGTCTGGTGGCGGGATAGGAGTAGAGGCAGATGTTCATGGTAGCATCTCCGTTGGGGGATGTGGTCCAGAGAAAGTTCTTTCCCGTCTTGAAGCTGTTCAGTTCCGGACTGACGAGTATGGAGTGGCCGAAGGTGGCTATAGCCTGTTCGCGCACTTTCTTTTCGTGCTTTCTGTGCAGCTGTTCCATCCATTGTCTCAGTTCGAAGTCGTCCAGCAGTGCCACTACTTTTCTTCCGTGTCGTTGCAGGAAATGTTGCAGATGTGCTGCCGATGGCGTTGTTACCTTCAGTTCTATCTGAGGCTGTGCCCATCTGTTTCTTCGGCAGGTGAGGGTAGTTGACTGATAGCGTTTGGCATCGGTCTCGACAACGATGACGGTGCGTGACCATCGGGTTCTTTTGGCATTGCTGATGGTTTCAACCTCGAAGAGTCTTTCCTTTTGGGGCAACATGTCAGCAAAGGTGAGTGTCAGTCGGTTCTCCATCATCTCCAGAGACTTCCTGTCGTTGCCCGTCAGTTTGACGGTATAGGGTTTTCCCATACTCTCATGGCGCTGTCGGCATGCTGCTGTCAGCGTCAGGCAGGCGAGGAGGACCAGTCGGCACAATATCTTCATCATACGTTTGTCTGAGGGCTGTTCTTATGGGTGTCTTTTCCGTCTTTATGGGCTGTCGAGAGCAGTCCGCAGGCGGCAAATATATCCTGTCCGCGGCTGGCTCTGATGGTGCAGAAAACGCCGTGTGAGGTCAGATAGTCGCGCAGGTTTTCCATGCGTTTCTCGTCAGAGGCTGGCAGGTCGACTCCGGGGATGGCATGGAAACGAATCAGGTTGACCCTGCATTCCAGTCCCTGGGTCAGTCGTATGATCTGTCGGGCGTAAGTGACCGAGTCGTTCATGCCGCCAAAACAGATATACTCGAACGAGCAGCGTCTTTGGTGGGTGAAATCATAGTTTTTCAGCAGCTCCACTACCTCTTCGATACCCATCTGTCTTTCAGAAGGCATCAGCTGTTGTCGCTGAGCGGGCAGGGGTGAGTGCATGCTGATGGCCACATGGCAGTCGCTTTCGTCCAGAAACCTCTTCAACTTGTTTTTCACTCCTACGCTGCTGACGGTGATGCGTTTGGGGCTCCAGGCGTAGCCCCAGTCGGCAGTCAGCACCTGAGTGGCACGCAGAACATTGTCCAGATTGTCCATCGGTTCGCCTTGACCCATGAACACGATGTTGGTCAGCCTGTCGGCTTCGGGCAGGGCGTAAATCTGATTCAGGATGTCGGCAGCTGAGAGTTGTCCTTCAAAACCCTGTTTGCCTGTCTGGCAGAAAAGGCAGTTCATCTTGCATCCTACCTGGCTCGACACGCAGAGGGTTGCCCTGTCGCCGTCGGGGATGAAGACCGTTTCCACAAACTTGTCTTCACAGGCAGGAAAGAGATATTTCACCGTTCCGTCCACAGACTCCAGCCGCTGCAGAGGCGCTCGCGTTCCCAGTTCAAAACATGCTGAGAGTCTGCGCCGGTTTTCTTTCGACAGATTGGTCATCTCGTCGATGGTGCGCACATGTCTCACGTAAATCCATTGCGCTATCTGACTGGCGGTGAAAGCCGGCATTCCCAGTGCCTTCACCTCCTGTCGCAACTCGTCGAGAGTCATGCCTATGAGTCTTCTTTTATTTGATTCCATGCGCTTCTGCTTTGTCGTTTCACCAGAGTCCATGTGTCCCCCAACATTCTTTTTCTGCCAGAGGGGCTGAGTTCTGATGTGAATTGAATTGCAAAATTAAGCATTTTCGGTTGAAATACAAAATTCCCAATTCAAAATTTCATAATCATCAAGAATATTATTACCTTTGCAAGCCGCCCTGAAGCAAATGAAACGGGGTGGAGGATGAAAAACTCAAAGCAGAATTATTCTAACAGACTTTATCATGAGAGAAAAAATTGATTGCTTTATAGCCTGTGACAATCTGGAAAAGGTAGAGGATATGCTCGAAGGGCTGAGGCAAAACAAAACTATTCAGCATATCAACCTGCTGGTGACAACAGAGATGGCGAATACGACCGATTCGCCCGACGGATGTGTCATGCTGCCAGTAGACAACCTGACATCGACAGACACCGTGATGCAGGTGGCAAAACATACTGATGCCGAATATGCCTTGCTGGTCAATAAGACAGCGGGTGTCACCTTTGGCATGTCGGCTTTTGAACGCTTGCTCCGTGTGGCAAGCGATGCCAAAGCTCCGATGGTCTATTCCGACCATTATACCATGGAGAACGGGGAGCGAAAGTTGCATCCCGTGATAGACTATCAGGAGGGAAGTCTGCGCGACGATTTCGATTTTGGTGCGGTCATGCTCTATGATGCAGAACTTCTCCACCGCTATGCCTCTCGCTATGCCGAACGCCACTGGAAATATGCGGGGTGGTATGACCTGAGGCTTTTTCTCAGTCGCCAGGGGCAGCTTTTCCACCTGAATGAATGTCTCTACACGGAGACGGAAACCGACCTGCGGGCCAGTGGTGAAAAACAGTTTGACTATGTCAACCCTGCCAACCGTGAGGTGCAGGCAGAGATGGAGCAGGCTGTAACCTATCATCTTGACGAGATAGGTGCCCTGGTCGATACGACAGCCTACATCAGTCCGGATTTTGACGAACAGGATTTTCCCGTAGAGGCTTCGGTCATCATTCCTGTCAGAAACAGAGTACGCACCATTGCAGATGCCATCCACAGTGCCCTTCAGCAGGAGTGCAACTTCCATTTCAATGTCATTGTAGTGGACAATTTCTCTACAGACGGTACTACCGAACTCATCCGTCAACTGTGTCAGGACAATGAGCAAGAACACCCGGGAAGGTTGCTCCATCTGTTGCCTGCACGTTCTGACCTGGGTATTGGCGGATGTTGGAATATGGCTATTAACGACGAGCGCTGCGGACGTTTTGCCGTACAGCTTGACAGTGACGACCTTTATAGCTCCAACAAAACGCTTCAGACCATCGTTGATGCCTTTCACGAGCAGCATGCGGCTATGGTGGTAGGCAGTTACCGTATGTGTGACTTCAACCTCAAGACCCTGCCTCCAGGACTGATTGCCCATCGCGAGTGGACTGACGAGAACGGACCCAACAATGCCTTGCGTATCAATGGGCTGGGAGCTCCGAGAGCTTTCTTTACTCCCCTTTTAAGACAGATACAGTTTCCCAATACCAGCTATGGCGAGGACTATGCCTTAGGACTTATCTTCAGCCGACGTTACCGTATCGGACGTATCTATGACGAACTGTATCTCTGCCGACGCTGGGAGGGCAACAGCGATGCCGCTCTTTCCATAGATAAAGTCAACGCCAACAACCTTTACAAAGACCGTCTGCGCACCCTGGAAGTGTCTGCCCGTCAGCAGATGGGCAAGGGTATTGCCGACATCATGACCGACAGCTCCCTGCAGCGTTTCTTCAACCGCCAGCTGGAGTTATGGGATGATGCCCGTAGCCGTTACCGTGACCTGCAACAGGCTATGGTGAGAGAGTTGCCGTCGGACGAGCTGACTTTCAAACTCCAGTGCAACCCTGCCCGCATCGTTTCTACAGGAGCGCAGATTGACAGCAAGACCATCAGCAAGCGACCCTGTTTCCTTTGTGAGCACAACCGTCCCAGCGTGCAGGGAAAGAAGGCCGTAGGAAATGGTTTCGACCTCTTGGTCAATCCCTTCCCCATACTGCCCATCCATTTTACCATTGCTGCCGAGGAGCATTCTCCGCAGCGGGTACTGCCCTGTTTCGAGCAACTCCTGCGTATGCTCGAACTCTATCCTGAGCTGATGGTGTTCTATAATGGACCCCATTGCGGTGCCTCGGCTCCTGACCATGCCCATCTGCAGGCAGGAACCAACGGACTCTTGCCTTTGCAGAATGCCTGGCAACGTCTGAGCAGAAACCTCACACTGCTGGTGGCTGCCGAAGGTGACGACGAACAACATAGCGGCATCTTCCGCATCTCGCATTATCCCTGTCCTGCCTATCTGGTGACGGCAGAAACCGACGAGGAGCTGATGCGCCTTTTCCTGTTGCTCTATCATACGCTTCCACAGCCAGCGGGCGAGGATGAGCCGATGATGAACGTGGTGGCTTGGAGAGAGTCTAAAGAGAGTCCGGTTACTACGGTGGTCATTCCGCGAGCCAAGCATCGTCCGGCCTGCTACTATGCAGAAGGGGAAGGAAAACTGATGGTCAGCCCCGGAGCTCTTGACATGTCGGGACTGTTCATCCTGCCTCGTACTGAAGATTACGAACGTATCACGCCCGAGGAGGCGCTGGGCATTCTCCGCGAATGTGCTTTGGGTGAAGATGAGGCTGCCCGGGTGGAGGAGATGCTGAAGAACCATGCCAGTTCGCAGCTTGAGTCCAAAAGTCGCGAACTGGCAGTCTACGAGGAGCAACCTCTTGTTCATGTGGGTATTGTCAGCGGCAACAGCATCCGTTTTGCACTCAATGCCCCTTACATGGCAAAAGGGGCATTGATAGAAGGACCTCAGGAAGTGTCGTTTGCTGAGGGCGGCATCTTGTGGAATGATAACCAATACCGCGAACTCACCTTCACGCCACAGACCCCCGATGGCTCTTTCTCTCTGGAAGATGTCACCATAGGCGTGGATTTTCATTGGCAGCGAAAGGAAACGCAGGTGTTCAGTGGCACACTCAAGCTGGTTGTCGAGGAAGATAAACTCACTGCCATCAATCTGCTGCCGGTGGAGGATTATCTCAAGAGCGTGATTTCCAGCGAGATGAAGGCTTCTTCGTCGTTGGAACTGCTGAAGGCTCATGCCGTCATCTCGCGCAGCTGGCTGCTTGCCCAGATGGAGAAAAGGAAGTTGCAGCAGGGTGGACAGAACAGCTTCTTCTCTTTTATCAAGAAGGAAGATGAAGTAATCCGATGGTATGACAGGGAGGATCACACCCTCTTTGACGTTTGTGCCGACGACCACTGCCAGCGCTATCAAGGTATCACCCGTATGGTAGGGGAACGTGTGGAGGAGGCTGTCAATGCTACTCAAGGACTGGTCTTGGCTCATGCCGGCGAGATATGCGATGCCCGTTTCAGTAAATGTTGCGGAGGTATTACCGAAGAGTTCCAGTACTGTTGGGAGAATACGTCCAAACCCTATCTCACATCTGTCCGAGACAGTATAGCCCTGCCTCCGGAAGGAGAACGCGACGAGGCATTCTACCAGCGTTGGATAAGACAGTCACCCGATGCTTTCTGTAATACCCATGATGACAAGGTGTTGCAGCAGGTGCTCAACGACTATGATTGTGAGACGACCGACTTCTATCGATGGACGGTTGAACTTCGGCAGGAGCAGGTGGCAGCACTCATCCGTGAGAAACAGAAAGAAGACTTTGGCGCTATTGTCGACCTGATACCTGTAGAGCGAGGTGCCAGCGGACGTATCAGTCGCTTGAAGATTGTGGGAACCAAAAAGACGCTCACCATCGGCAAGGAGCTGGAAATACGGCGCACGCTCAGTGAAACGCACCTCTATAGCAGTGCTTTTGTAGTAGACAAAGAGGAGATAGATGCCGACGGCATCCCACAGCTTTTCGTGATACATGGAGCCGGATGGGGGCATGGTGTAGGTCTTTGCCAGATAGGTGCTGCCATGATGGGCGAAAAGGGTTATAGCTACGACGAGATACTGCTGCACTACTACCGTGGGGCAGAAATCAAGAAGGTATATTAGAACTGAACAATGATGAAGAAGAAATACAATCCTTGGGCGTGGGTGCCCACACTTTATTTTGCGGAAGGCATCCCCTATGTGGCTGTGATGACCATCTCGCTTGTCATGTACAAACGTCTTGGACTGTCCAATACAGACATTACCCTCTATACTTCATGGCTCTATCTGCCGTGGGTCATCAAACCCTTCTGGAGCCCTTTTATCGATGTGGTACGTTCCAAACGATGGTGGATTCTCGCCATGCAGGTGTTGGTAGGAGCTGCTTTGGGTGGTGTGGCTTTCACCATCCCCACGGCAACATGGCTACAAGGGTCGCTCTGTTTCTTCTGGCTGATGGCATTCAGCAGTGCCACCCACGATATAGCCGCCGACGGTTTTTATATGTTGGGACTCAACTCTCACGAGCAGGCATTGTTTGTAGGTATACGTTCTACTTTCTACAGGATAGCTACTGTCGTAGGGCAGGGCTTGCTGGTGATGGTGGCAGGCAATCTGGAAGTGCTGACCCGCAATGTGCGCTACTCCTGGAGTCTCACCTTTTATTTTATGGCGGGGCTCTTCATAGCCCTTTGGCTCTACCACAGCTACGTCTTGCCCCGTCCTCGCGAAGATGCTGAACACGAACGGCTGTCCGTCAGGATGCTCATGGGGGAGATGGCAACAACGATTGTCACCTTTTTTCAGAAGCCCCAGGTGGTGGCAGGTATCTGTTTCATGCTTTTCTATCGTATGCCGGAAGGATTGCTTGCCAAGGTGTCTGCCCTGTTTCTCATAGACGCTGCCCATAAGGGTGGCATGGGACTCTCGCCTGCCGAATATGGTCTGGTGCAGGGAACGGTAGGAGTCGTGGGACTCACACTGGGTGGCATTCTGGGTGGCATTGTTGCCAGCCGTGGCGGGTTGAAAAAGTGGTTGTGGCCGATGGTATGCGCCATTACCTTGCCCGACATCGTTTATGTTTATCTCAGTTATGCCTTGCCCTCCAATCTGGTCATCGTGAGCAGCTGTATCTTTGTGGAACAGTTTGGCTATGGCTTCGGCTTCTCTGCCTATATGCTTTACCTGATATACTATAGTCAAGGAGAGCATAAAACCTCCCATTATGCCCTCTGTACTGCCTTGATGGCACTCTCCATGATGATTCCCGGCTTCTTTGCCGGAGCTCTTCAGGAGTTGGTAGGTTATCGCCTTTTCTTTATCATTGTCATGGCCAGCTGCTCGCTCACTTTCCTCGTTTCGACTTTCTTGAAGATAGATTCTGATTTCGGAAAGAAAGCGTAGGACAGTAGATTGTCAATAACTGAGCTTGACACCGCAGTAGATACTCCTTGGCAGAGAGGGACCGTAGATGTAGTTGGAGTCGCGGTTCCATCCTTTGTCAAAATCCTTTTGGTAGGCGTTCAGGATATTCTGTATGCCGCCCGACAGTTCCATGTTGATGTACGAGGTGAGAGGGAGGGTATAGGCAATCTTTGCATTAGCCACGAAGAATGATGGCGTTTCTGCCACTTCAGGCTTCTCAACACCAGAACCGGCACTGTGACCGACCAGCATCCTGCCCGTATAGTTGCCTGTCAGCGAGAAGTCCAGTCGGCTCAGAGGAGAGTATGTGGCAGTGAAGTAACCGTAGGTGCGTGGAGTCTTGAAGAAACGACGGTAGCGCTGTTCCGGCACCTCCTCGTTCCATACAATTCCCTCGTCGTACTCACTTTCTTGCAGGGTGATGCCAGCCTGAAGCTGAAGTCTTGAAGAGAAAGCAATTTTTCCTTCCATATTGACCCCATACACCTTTGCCCCATAGGCGTTGTATCGCTCTTGTACGATATTGCCTAAGGCATCGGGCTCGTCCAGTTGACGCAGTGCGAAGACATCGTTCAGCAGGGTGCAGAATCCCTCGACAAGGATGTTGGCTTGTGCCTTTCCCAGATGGAAGTACATGTCAGCCGAAACACTGAAGCTGTGCGAACGTTCCTCCTTCAGGTTGTCGGCAAGCACAGTGATAAGCCTTTCCCCTCCAACCACTCCGACATGCAGGTCCTCGTCATAAGCCTGTGGTGCTCTGAATCCCTCAGAATAAGATATTCTCAGGTTGATATCTTCGGAAGGGTTGTAGCGCAGATTGACTCTGGGGCTGAATATCATGCCATGAATCAGATTGTGCTTGTCGATGCGCCCACCGACGAGAAGACTCCATGTCTTGTTCTTCCATTCGTTTTGCAGATAGGCACTGGAGATATGTGTCGTCTGTTCAAAATCGCGGTCATAGCCTACAATGATGTCGTGCAGGGCATCTCGCGTATACTCCGCTCCCACGGTGAGGTCTGAGGGCATGAAGAGCAATCGGTTGAACTGGTGGATATACTGTGCCCCCGTTACGTAAGTCAGATTGCTCGTGTTTCCATAAGCTCTGGAGGCAGCCTCGCGCTCCTCCTCCGTGCCGGAGCCAATGCCGCCATAATAGCTTTTCCTGTCGGTGTTGAGGAAAGAGAAATACGTCTGCAAGCGGTCATTTCCCGTGCTACTGAAGTAGTTATAGGTCAACGAAAGTCCGTTGATGTCATGTTCCGTCTGTTCGGTTACGTTGGCGAAATGAGCTGCCTGGTCAAGGGCGTTTCCGCCTCGTCTGAACTCGTTGATGCCATTGTATTGCAGGGAAAGTTTGGAGTAGGCAGAAAGTCTCAGAAAGGTGTTGACGCCAATACTCTTGCTTTTCAGTACCGGAATCTCGCTATATCCGTCGCCGTCATGGTCGTAACCCTGTCTGTTTCTGCTCTGTCCGTAGACGAAGATACCCGCCTTGTTGTCATCGGTCACTACCGAGGCGTTGGCAGTAGTGACATTGTCGAAGGAGCTGGAGCCTGCCACCTGAAGCAGGCTGTGACTGAATTCTGCCGAGTTGCGCAGGGGTTCTTTGGTAATGATGTTGATAGTGCCTCCGATGGCTGACGCTCCGAAAAGGGCAGAGCCTCCACCTCTCACTACCTCCACCCTGTCAATCATGGCGGCAGGAATCTGTTCCAGTCCATATACGCCGTTCAGGGCAGAAAAAACGGGGCGTGAATCGATGAGAATCTGTGAGTAATGTCCGTCCAGACCGTTGATCCTCACCTGGGTGAATCCGCAGTTCTGGCAGTCGTCTTCCGTCCTCACACCTGGCTGGAAGGAGAGCCCTTCGCATAGACTTGGCGACTGTGAGATGTTGAATATCTTCTCTCCAATGACGCTTACCAGACTGGGTGCCTGACGGCGTTTGGTCTCGCTGCGGTTGGCTGATACTACTACTTCGTCAATGGCTATATGGTCTTCTTCCAACTGGAAGTTCTCCTCTATAGTGGTATTTCTTTCTACTTTCACTGTTCGTGCAATGGTGCGATAACCCATATATTTCACTTCGATGGTATGGGTGCCAACAGGCAGGTTCTTGAAGAAATAGTGTCCTGTCGCATCAGTAAAAGTGGTGAGTGTAGTACCGGCAATATTGATGGTGACGTAGGGCAGATGTTCGCCGTTTCTGCTGTCTGTCACGTGTCCTACCACATGTGCATCTGTCCTTTTTTTGTTTTTGTCAATCCATTCGTTGTTATCGACAATCTTTTGGATATGGCTGGTTTGCTGGTTCTTGATATCCGTTATTGTTCCCATTACAGGCAGGTTGGTACTTGCTAACACGAAGAGCAATAATGCATTTTTAATCATTGATTTTTCTTTATGGTATAACATGATGATGATGAGTTTGCAAAATTACTCCATGTTTTCCATTCCTGCAATACCTAAAAATTGTGATTGATCATTCCTCACTCATCTGTCTGATTAGAACGGCAGTAGGCGAGTTCATCATCACAGAACAGAAAAAAAGGGAGTCTGTAATCAGCTTACAGCTCCCCATTACTTTTATAGGTGTGTTCTGTTCATTCCCACCGTCAAAAGGCTTGATATTTATGTTTGACGTTTGCGAATTCATAGAACCTACCTATATGTGGTTTCTTATTCTCCCAAGAGTCGCTTCTTGGCCTCCTGATACTCACGTGCGAGTCGCTCCATGATGGTGCTGACGGGGTAGACAGCCTCTACGGCAGAGGCAATCTGACCGATTTCCAGTTCACCATTCTCTATATCACCCTCAAAGATACCACGTTTGGTGGCAGCCTGTCCCAGGATGGCTCGAAGTTCTTCAACCTCAGCACCCTTGGCTTCAGCCTCGGCAATACGCATGTAAAGCTCGTTCTTGACCAGACGGGAGGGAGCTATCTTCTTCAGACAGAGCATGGTGTCACCCTCGCGCGTATTGATGCAACGCTGCTTGAATGCTTCTGCAGCCGAACTTTCTGCTGACAGAGCAAACAGAGTACCTATCTGGACACCTTCCGCACCTAATGCTTCTGTGGCAAGAATAGACTCGCCGCTGCCTATACCGCCCGCTGCAATGAGGGGCAGAGAGGTGGCACGGCGTACCTGAGGTATCAGGGTGAGTGTGGTGGTCTCCTCTCTGCCGTTATGACCGCCCGCCTCGAACCCTTCTGCTACCACTGCATCAACACCTGCCTCTTCACACTTGCGGGCAAAAAGACTGCTTGACACGACATGTGCCACCTTGATGCCAGCCTCGTGAAAACGGGAGGTAAACTTCTTGGGGCTGCCTGCCGAGGTGAAGACAATCTTTACACCCTCGTCGATAATCAGCTGTACAAGACGGTCTATCTCGGGATACATCAGGGGAAGGTTGATGCCCCATGGCTTGTCGGTGGCTTCCTTCATCTTGCGGATATGCTCCTGCAGGGTTTCGGGGTGCATGGAGCCGGCACCCAGAAGACCTAAACCACCGGCATTGCTCACGGCTGCTGCCAGACGCCATCCGCTGCACCATACCATGCCACCCGCTATAATCGGCTTTTCTATGCCGAACAATTCACATACTCGATTCTTCATTTTTATCAGTTTTTTAGTTTTGAAAAAGGGATTCTTCCTCCTTCATCTATTCGTGAGCCAACGGTCACTGACAGAAGGGAAAGGTAAAGTTTTTATCGTTCTTATTCAAATATTGTTTGCAACTTGGGTTCAGATTCAAATAATAATCGTAACTTTGTGCCCGTTATGCTGAAAGATATCATTACTAATGACGAGTGTGCTCGATTGCAACAACTCATCAACGACGCTACGAATATCGTCGTGTGCTGTCATGTTCATCCCGATGGTGATGCCATCGGTTCGTCCCTTGGATGGGCTGACTATCTGAGACATCTGGGAAAAGACCCAAAGATTATTATCCCAGACATGATGCCCGACTTCCTGCAGTGGATGCCCAATACGGAAAAAATCATCCGTTATGACCGACATCAGCAACACGCGGACCTACTGATAGCCTGTGCCGACCTTATCTTCTGTCTCGACATGAATGCAGCCTCGCGTACCGACCTGATGGCAGCCTCGCTGCAGAAGTCGAAAGCCAAGAGAGTGGTTATTGACCACCATCTGGATCCCGATATGAATGTAGACCTTCTGGTGTCGCAACCGGAGATGAGTTCTACCTGTGAGATTGTGTTCCGACTGGTATGGCAGATGGGGGCTTTCGATATGCTGGGTCGCCACTTTGCTGCTCCTGTCTACTGCGGCATGATGACAGACACGGGAGCCTTTACCTTCAACAGCAACAATCCCGACATCTTCTTCATCATTTGTCAGCTGCTCACCAAGGGTATCGACAAGGACAAGATTTACCGGCAGGTTTATCATAACTACAGTGAGGACAGACTGCGCCTTGTGGGCTATATCCTTTACCGTAAGTTAGAGGTGTTTCCTCAACAAAAGGCGGCGTTCTTCGCCCTATCTAAGGAGGAACAACACCGCTTTCATTTCATCAAGGGAGATGCGGAAGGTATCGTCAACATGCCTCTGCAGATGAAGGGTCTGCAACTGTCTATCTCGCTTCGCGAAGATACCGAGATTGCCAACTGCATCAGGGTGAGCCTGCGCTCTGTTGACCAGTTCCCTTGCAACAAGATGGCGGAGTGCTATTTCAATGGCGGCGGCCATCTGAATGCGTCGGGAGGCAGACTCGCGTGTTCATTGGAGGAGGCAGTAGAGATAACTCGTCGTGCCATCCTCGATATGAACCGTTTTCTTTAGACATATTTCATGGCCACGTCCATCATCTGTTTGCCTAAGGCATCGGCTTCAGCCATCGTGGCTGCCTCGCTATAGACGCGGATGATAGGCTCTGTATTCGATTTGCGAAGGTGTACCCATTTGTCGGCAAAGTCAATCTTCACGCCGTCAATGTCGGTCACCTTCTCGTTTTTATACAGCTCCTTGATTTGCTGCAACAGAGCGTCGATATCCGTTTCGGGAGTCAGGTCAATGCGGTTCTTGGCAATGCAGTATTCAGGCATGGAGGCACGCAGTTCGCTGGCGGTACAATGTCTTTCAGCAAGGGCGGAGAGGAAAAGTCCGATGCCCACCAGGGCATCTCTTCCATAATGGCTTTCGGGATAGATGACACCGCCATTGCCCTCGCCGCCGATGACGGCTCCTACCTCTTTCATCTTGGTGGTAACATTTACCTCTCCAACAGCTGCTGCTGTATAGCTGCCGCCATGTCGGAGAGTGATGTCGCGAAGGGCTCGGGTAGAGCTGAGGTTGCTGACAGTATTGCCGGGCGTATGGCTCAGTACATAGTCAGCTACGCTCACCAAGGTATACTCTTCGCCAAACATCTTTCCGTTCTCGCAGATAAATGCCAGACGGTCAACATCGGGGTCAACCACAATACCCAAGTCGTAGCTACCGCTCGCCATGGCTTCCATGATGCCTCCGAGATTCTTTTCCAGTGGTTCCGGATTGTGGGCGAAGTCACCGTTACAATGGTCGTTGAGCAGCGTATATTCTACGCCCAGGGCCTGCAGCAGCTGGGGCAGGATGTATGCGCCTACGCTGTTGATGACATCTACACATACCCGGAAATGCTCGTTTCGTACAGCCTCTGTATTGACCAGGGGCAGGCGCAGCACTTCCTGTATGTGACGCTCCTCTACGGAGCGGTCTACGGCATAGCGTCCCACATGATCCACTTCGGCATAGTCAAAATCTTCAGCTTCGGCAATGGCAAGCACTTCAGCACCCTCGGCAGCGGTAAGAAACTCGCCTTGGGCATTGAGCAGCTTGAGGGCATTCCACTGGCGTGGGTTGTGGCTGGCAGTGATGATGATGCCGCCGTCGGCTTTCTCCCATACTACAGCCAGCTCGGTGGTGGGGGTAGAGGCGTGGTTGATGTCAATCACGTCGAATCCTGTTCCCATGAGCGTTCCACAGACCAGCTGTCTGACCATGTCACCTGAGATGCGGCCGTCGCGACCTACCACAATCTTTCCGCTGCCTTGAGGGTTATGGCGTTTGATGAAGGTAGCGTAGGCAGTCGTAAACTTGACAATGTCCAATGGATTGAGTGTGTCACCGGGCTTGCCGCCGATAGTTCCGCGTATGCCGGAAATAGATTTGATAAGTGTCATATAATGGGTTTATTTTTCTCTTTGATACGTGATGTCGTAGAAACAGGGATAGACGTAAGATACAGCCATGGAGTGACCCTGAGTGTGGGGTACCAACAGGCGGACACGGGCTATCTCTGCATCCTCGCTGTCCTGCCGCCCCAGACGGATATACTGCAGGGGTACGAGCCAGCCCGCCGGTACAGAGGCACCGTAGTTGCTGTACATGATGCCCGAGGTGAACGAGGCGGTATAGGTGCCGCCGGTTCGCGAAACGGTCATCTTGTCGTAATAACGGGGCTGAGTGATGTTGGAGGCCGAATAAACCGCATCCTGAATGTTATATTCGTAGAAACGGCATAGCAGGTTGACCTGTCTGTTTTCTTCCAGCAGGGTGCCCGTTCCCTCTCTGACAATCTGCATGTATACGCCACTCTTGTCCAGCAGTACAAACTCGTTCTTCTCCAGATTGGTGGTCTGTCCCTGGGCGTTGAAAGCAGCTTCAGATATGACAGTGATGGAAGAGTCGGCAATGAAGGCAGCTATGGCGCTGCGTTCCTTCTTCTTCTTGTCGCCGTATGTTTCGTAGTCATCACAGGCAGCGATGGCCGTGAAGGTCACCGCTGCCATGAGTACATATAATATTCTTCTCATTTCAGTTGTTTAGAGACCCAGTTTCTTGCGGATGTCTGCTGGGATGGCATTCTTGTTTACCATATAGTCCATGGTATTGGCGGCAATGAAGGTCTTGGTCATATACCAGATACCCTTATAGTCGCCCCATTCGCCCCATGAGTTCTTGACCATGTAGTATTCCTTGCCGTTCTGGTCCTTGGCAATACCGTAGATCAGCATACCGTGGTCGTCGGTCAGTTCCCAGTTGTCAAAACGCTCCTGGCGCAGTTCCTGGGTAGGCACGATTTCGGGTGCTGTGCAGCCGAGAGAATCGTAGAGTTCGGTCTTCTTGGTTTTCTCCAGACGCATCCATTTGGCAGCGTCGCTACCCTTCAGACTCTGAATCTGCTTGGTGTCGTAGGCATAGGCGGTACCCTTGCGAGTGAAGCCTTCCTCGCTCACGTCACCACCCCATGCGATGGTATAGCCCTGCTCAATGGCGTTGTCGATGATACGCATCATCTCGTCCATAGGAACATTGTAGGAGAGAGGATTGCGCCAGTTGTCCTGCACCTCTACCGCAAAGCTGGTATAGAAGGGATGGTGGGTATAGGAAGTGATGGTGACATAATCGTCGAAGTTGAGACCCAGGCTGGCGGCAAATGATTTGGGAGTATACTCCTTGCCCTCGTAGGTGAACTTCTCGGGACATTTACCGAGATAAGCATCCAGAATGCCCTGCAGTCCTACCTTCCACTGGTTGGAAATCTTCTTCTCCGTGCTCTTGGCGATAGCATTGACATAGGGTTCCATTACACCAAAGAACTCGTTGAAGTTATTCAGAGAATCGCCATAAAGAGAGCCTGGGAAAGGCATGGCGCTTTCAGGGCAGATGCCGTAGTTGACAAGGCAGAAAAGAGGGTCGTAGCAAGAACCGCCCTGAGAGAACTGGCAGTCGCCATGCAGACGTACCACCTGAATGGCACGGTCCATATAGGTCTTGTTGGCAACAAAGCTCTCGCAAAGGTCATAGGTCTTGCCGGTGGCACGCAGAATTTCGCTCTCGAAGTAGGAGAGGGTAGAGTACGCCCAGCATGTACCGCTTCTGTTCTGGTCCTTGATGCTGGTGATGGGATTTTCCTTGATTGTTGTGAACACGGGTTTGTTCTTGTTGACCTCCGTTTTCTTTCCTTTGGCCATGGCTCCGGTGGTGCACAGGGCAGCCAGAGCGAGAATCATCAGTTTTTTCATGTCTTTTATGAGTTAAATGTATGTTATTTTCTGTTTTCTCTCATATACTCTTCAACCTCCTGGATATGGTAGGGAATACGCTTGCTTCCGAGGAAACGGCAACCGTCGGCAGTTATCAGCACGTCGTCTTCAATACGTATGCCTCCGAAATCCTTGTAGGTCTCTATCTTGTCAAAATTCAGGAACTCGGCACAGTGGTTGCGCTTCTTCCAGTCGTCAATCAAGTCGGGGATGAAATAGATGCCGGGTTCGTCGGTAACCACGAAGCCTTCTTCCAGACGGCGGCCCATGCGCAGACAGTTGGTGCCGAACTGGTCGAGACGCGGACGTGTTTCTTCATCAAAGCCGACGTGAATCTGACCTAAGCCCTCCAAGTCGTGAACGTCCATACCCATCATGTGACCCAGACCGTGGGGCAGGAAAAGGGCGTGGGCACCAGCCTGTACTGCCTCTTCGGTATCGCCCTTCATCAGTCCAAGGTCTTTCAGCCGATTGGTCATCCGTCGGCAGACATCCAAGTGTACGTCAAAATATTTCACGCCGGGTTTAGCCACTTCAAGTACATAGTCATGACAGTCTTCCACGATACTGTAAATCTCCTTCTGACGCTGGCTGAACACGCCGTTGACGGGCATGGTGCGGGTATGGTCCGAACAGTAGTCATCCAGCTCGCAACCGGCATCACAGAGCACTAAGCGACCGTCTTCGAGCAACGCATCAGAGGGTGCTCCGTGCATGATTTCACCATGCTGGCTGAAGATGGTGGCAAAGCTCACTCCCTGGGCATACGAACGGGCAGTGCCGTCAACCTGGCCGGCTACAAAGCGCTCGCTGAGTCCCGGACGAACCCATTGCATGGCAGTGGTGTGCATCAGATAACCCACTTCGCAAGCCTTTTCGATGGCAGCTATCTCCTGTGGTTCCTTCGTGCATCGCATCTTCACAACAGCCTGAATCAGGCGAAGGGAAGCACGCTCCCCCTGCTGAGAGGGATGGATGCCCAGAAGATCCATCAGCTGTATCTTTGTGTCGTGGCGGTAGGGTGGCAGAAAATGGACGGGTCGCTGTTGGGCTTTAGCCTGCTGGCAGAGAACGGAAAGCTGCGACATGGGTGCGCTCTTGGCAATGCCGACTTGGGCAGCCAGATGCGCTACGGTATCTACAGAGCCATACCATACGATGTCCTCTATGTCAATATCATCGCCAAACAGCCATTCGTCGTCGTTGTCTATGTCAATAACGCCTACCAACCCATCCCTGTGCTGACCGAAAAAATACAGGAAAGAAGAATCCTGACGGAAGGGGGAGTAAGCATTGTTGGGGTAATTGGCTGGTGACTCGTTATTGCCGAAAAGCAATACGAGCCCTTCGCCAACGAGTTTCTTCAGCTCGTTGCGTCTTTGTTGGTAAGTGTTGGTATCAAACATACTTTGACTGTTTTTTTTTATAATGTGACAATTTAATTCTGCAAAGATAGAGTTTTTTTGTAGAAAACATGTACCTTTGCAGTAAAATTTAGGGATTATTATGCAGATTGTTAGAAATTCAGGGCTTATATTGGAAGGTGGAGGCATGCGCAGCGTATTTACAAGCGGTGTGCTGGATGCTTTCATGAAGCATGGATTCTATTTCCGATATGTGGTGGCTGTATCGGCAGGAGCCTGCAATGGGCTTTCGTATATGAGTCGGCAGCCCAGACGTGCCCGTATCAGCAATATAGATATGTTGGTCAAGTATAACTATCTCGGCGTGAGACATCTGTTCACGCAGGGCTGCATCCTCGACCCCGAGTTGCTATACGACCGTTTCCCCAACGAGCTTTTCCCCTATGATTATGATACTTATTTCTCTACGCCAGCTACTTTCGAGATGGTTACTACCAACTGCCTCACGGGGCGTGCAGAGTATCTTGTAGAGCATGAGGGTAACAGACAGCGTCTGCTCGACATCGCCAGGGCAACCAGCAGCCTGCCTTATGTGGCAAAGGTGGTGCAGGTGGATGGAGTACCGATGCTGGACGGAGGGATTGTGGACAGCATACCTGTTGAGCGTGCTGAATCACAGGGTTTCTCGCATAATGTAGTCATAGGCACACGCAACAGGGGATTCCGTCTTTCGGGCAAAGACCGTAAGATACCACCTTTTATATACAAGAAATATCCTCGTCTGAGGGTGGCACTGAGTCATCGCATAGCTGTATACAATGCCCAGCTGGAGTTGTTGGAGCGCAAGGAAGATGACGGAAGTGTCACCTGCATACGGCCGTTGCGCCCTATGGAAGTAGGTCGTATAGAAAAAAATCCCGCCAAACTGGAAAGACTCTATGAAGAGGGATTCCAATTAGGCGAGAACTGGTGTCTGGAGCAGAAAGGTGGTAATGGATAGGAAACGAGCCTGTCACTTGTCCAGCAAGTCGGGACGCAACAGTCGGGTACGTTCCATGGCTTGGTCCAACTCCCATTGCTTGATTTTAGCCTCATTGCCGCTCAGCAGTATGTCAGGCACTTTCCATCCCTTGTAGTCGGCAGGGCGTGTGTAGATGGGTGCAGAGAGCAAATCGTCCTGAAAACAGTCGGAAAGAGCACTCTGTTCATCGCCGATGACTCCCGGAACCACTCTTACGATGGCGTCTGCCATTACGGCGGCAGCCAGTTCGCCACCCGTCAGCACGTAGTCGCCGATGCTGATTTCCCGTGTGATGAGATGTTCGCGTATGCGATGGTCTATACCCTTGTAGTGTCCACAAAGGATAATGATGTTTTGTTTGAGCGACAAGTCGTTGGCTACATGCTGGTTGAAGGGCTCGCCGTCGGGAGAGGTATAAATCACCTCGTCATACTCACGTTCAGCCTTCAAGGCAGAGATACAGCGGTCGATAGGTTCACACTGCATCACCATGCCTGCAAAACCGCCGTAGGGATAATCGTCTACACGTCGCCATTTGTCGGTGGTATAGTCGCGCAGGTTGTGCAGGTGAATCTCTGCCAGTCCTTTCTTTTCCGCCCTTGCCAGGATGGATTCGTGAACGAAGCCCTCTATCATTTCGGGCAGAACGGTGATGATGTCTATTCTCATAAATCTTCTTTCGTGGCAGAGTGGGGGCTATCAGTTGGCAGACTCAAACTCCTTGAGGAAGCGAGTGTCATTTTCGGAGAACATACGAAGGTCGCTCACCTGGTATTTCAGGTTGGTGATGCGCTCAACACCCATGCCAAAGGCATAGCCGCTGTATACCTTGCTGTCTATGCCGCAGAGTTCCAGCACGTTGGGGTCAACCATGCCGCATCCCAATATCTCTACCCAGCCGGTATGCTTGCAGAAACCACAACCCTTGCCGCCGCAGATATGGCAGGAGATGTCCATTTCGGCGCTTGGCTCGGTGAAGGGGAAGTAGCTTGGGCGCAGGCGTATCTTGGTGTCAGTGCCGAACATCTCACGGGCGAAGGAGAGCAACACCTGCTTGAGGTCGGTAAAAGATACATTCTTGTCGATATAGAGTCCCTCTACCTGATGGAAGAAACAGTGGGCACGGGCGGTGATGGCCTCGTTGCGATATACACGGCCGGGGCAGATGATGCGGATAGGAGGCTGAGTGGTCTCCATCACCCTTGCCTGTACGCTGCTGGTATGCGAGCGCAGCAGGATATTCTTGGTCACGTCATTGGGATGTTGAGAAACAAAGAAGGTATCCTGCATGTCGCGGGCAGGATGGTCGGCGGCAAAGTTCATCTTGGTGAAGACGTGCATGTCGTCCTCCACCTCCGGACCGTCGGCAAGGATAAATCCCATGCGTGAGAAAATGTCGATAATCTCGTTGGTGACAATGGTCAGAGGGTGGCGTGTGCCCATGGCGATGGGATAGGCAGAGCGAGTCAGGTCTGTTCCCTCACTCTCGCTGTCGGTGGTTTCCATCTGTTCTTTCAGGGCGGCGAGGCGCTCGGTAGCCGTCTGTTTCAGCTCGTTTATTTTCATACCTACCTCTTTCTTCTGTTCGGCTGGTACGTTTCTGAAGTCAGCCATCAAGGCGGTAATCTCACCCTTTTTGCTCAGGTATTTCAGTCGCAAAGCCTCTATCTCGTCGGCATTTGCGGCACTCATGTTTTTTACTTCTTCAAGAAGTTCAGCTATTCTGTCAAGTATCATGATGTCTTGTTATGATAGAAATTCGTTGCAAAGGTAATATTTTTGCTGCAAAATATCGCATAATATCAAAAAATGTTGTACTTTTGCCGAAATTTTTAGAGACGGAGCATATTCCGAGATGATAGATGAACAAGTTTTTGATAGCGTTTTTCGCATCGTCATTGTTCTTGTTTGCCTGTAATGGTGACAAGAGGTCGGGTAGTCAGACAGAGCTGCCTGACGATTCCACAGATACCCTTGCTGTAGCAGCCGACAGCCTTGTCGACGCGGTGGCTGAGACTCCCGTGCCGCGGGCAGCCGACGAGTTGTTTGACGATTTCTTCTTCAACTTCGTGGCAAACAGGCGGATGCAGACGGAGCGTATACATTTCCCATTGCCCGTATATAAAGGTGAGAAGCTTAGTCATGTGGAGAAAAAGGCATGGAAAATGGAACGTTTCTTTATGACACAGGGATATTACACGCTCATCTTTGACAGCCGCAAGCAGATGGAACTGGTGAAGGATACTGCCGTTGACCATGTGGTGGTGGAGAAGATTGACCTTGTCAAGAAGAAGGTGAAACAGTATACCTTCCAGCGCACCAATGGATTATGGCAGCTGGAGTCCATACACCATCTCGCTACTTCGGAAACAAAGAATGCTTCGTTCATTGATTTCTACTGTCATTTTGCCTCTGATTCAGCCTTCCAGCTGAAAAGTCTCAACGACCCTGTTGCCTTCAGCGGTCCTGACCCTGACGACGACTTCAAACAGATAGAAGGTGTCATCTCGCCTGATACATGGCCGGCTTTCGCTCCCGAATTGCCCTCGGAAATGATTTACAACATCATCTACGGACAAAACAGCAGCGAGGGCAATCGCAAGATATTCCTGATACGAGGCATTGCCAATGGCTTTGAAATAGAGATGGATTTCGCGAAGCGTGGAGGCAAATGGTATCTCATGAGATTGAATACATGAAATGATGGAAAACAATTATATCCCCAATACCTTTCACATAGAGGCCCGTTGCAAGCGGCTGGTACAGATAGAATCCGTAGCTGAATTACAGAAGCAACTGGCAGCCCTTACTTCTGCTGACGGTCCGCTGCTGGTAGTGGGCGGCGGCAGTAACCTCCTGTTTACCAAAGATTATCCCGGAACGGTCTTTCATATAGCTATCCCCGGCATCAGTCATGTCAGGACCGAGGGCGATGACGTGTACGTGAGGGTAGGGGCAGGTGTCGTCTTTGACGAGTTGATAGCCCATTGTCTTGACAACGGATGGTATGGAGCAGAAAACCTCTCGCTGATTCCCGGAGAGGTGGGTGCATCGGCTGTCCAGAATATCGGGGCTTACGGCGTGGAGGCTAAAGACCTGATACATGAGGTGGAGGTGGTAGATACGTCAAGCTGTCAGCCTCTCGTGATAGCTGCCGCAGACTGTCATTACGGCTATCGTCAGAGTCGTTTCAAGGGTGAATGGAAGGGCAAGTACGTGGTTACCCATGTTGTTTTCCGCTTGCATGCCACCTTTGTTCCGCATCTCGATTATGGAAATATCCGTTCTCAACTCATTGAAGAAGGAATCCTCCAACCCACGGCATCAGACCTTCGCCGCATCATCATCCGTATTCGTCAGACCAAGTTGCCCGACCCCCTTGTGGAGGGTAATGCTGGCAGCTTTTTCATGAATCCCGTAGTTGAACGTTCCGTCTATGAACGATTGGTGGCGGTTTATCCTCAGATGCCCCATTATGATGTTGACGAGTTGCATGTGAAGATACCTGCCGGTTGGCTGATAGAGCAATGTGGCTGGAAGGGCAAGAGTTTAGGGCGCGCTGCCGTTCACAGTCGTCAGGCTTTGGTCTTAGTGAACAAGGGCGGAGCTACAGGTGCAGAAGTGTTGGCTCTCTGCCATGCCGTGCGACATGCCGTGTCTTCCCGTTTCGGCATCGACATCCATCCCGAAGTCAATATCTTTTAGTGCCGCTTAAATCATGACTTGCTGCGATTTGTAATCAATAGGGTTACTATTGCCAAATCCCAGCATGAATTCTATCCCAAATATTTGGTAAATAGACATACTGTCTCCACCTTTCGGGCAGCAATAATAATCAAGGTGTGTTCTATCAATTAATTTTGTCAGATTTTTATTTATTTGTTTACGGTGGTAATTCAAAGAACACACCTTTGAAAAGAATAGAAAAAAATGATGCAGAACATGAAGAAAAAGGAAAAAAACTTGTATATTTGCCGTCACATACTGACAAAAACCAATGGAAGATGGAGAAGAAGGATATTTACTCGCTAAGCGACTCTGAGATAGTGGAAGGGTTGAAGCAAAAGGACAGGAGAGTGACGAGGGAGTATTTCTATAAATACTGCCGCATTGCTTATGCCATATATAATAGGAAATATGACCTTGAATGGAAACCGGGTCTCGATTTCTACAGCATAGCACATGAATACTATCTTTCGCTCGACCGTCACGGTTTCCGTCAGCTCGAAGACCGCAATCAGTCGGTGTCGCTGAAGACATGGATGGTCAACGGATTCCGTTTCGTGTTGCTTGACCGACTGAAGGCATACAAGAAAGAGCAGGCGTTGGACAGCATCGACGAACGAGTTGGCAAATCCAATCTGAAATTTGACCTTGCCGACAACGATTACAAGTACGAAGTACACAAGATGGTGGAAGATGTATGCAACTCCTTCTTTGGTCGCGACCATCGTTCGTCCATCATCATGAAGATGCTGCTCGTAGAAGGCTTCAAGACGAAAGACGTTGCTGCGCAGCTGGGCATGACCCCGTCAGCAGTATCACAACGCTACCACAAGATTCTCGACGAGATAATCATTCCCTATTTCCGGCATTACTTCGACGGTACGGTAGGCACCAAATGCGAGAGCAAGGAAATGCTGGAAAACGCCGATTACGAATACTCACCAAATACACTATACAATATGAAAGCAATCAACAAGGACGGTCGCGTGACCCCCGACTTCATTACAAGTCTCAAACCCAACGAAGTGTTTGTCTTTGGCAGCAATCTTGCAGGAATGCACGGAGGCGGTGCCGCCCGCATTGCACGCCTGCATTTCGGTGCCGTAATGGGAAATGGTGACGGCATCCAGGGCCAGAGTTATGCCATCCCCACCATGCAGGGAGGCGTAGATACCATCCGTCCCTATGTCGACAAGTTCATCGCATACGCCAAGCAGCATCCCGACCAGCATTTCCTCGTCACCCGTATCGGCTGTGGCATCGCCGGTTTCTCACCCGACGAGATAGCCCCGCTGTTTGCTGCTGCCGCCGCAGTGGAGAATATCTCCCTGCCCGAGGACTTCTGGGAGGAGATAGGATGATGGGAATTCAACGTTATCCCCGTCGAATCATAACGGTTCAACGGGGATATTAATTGAGGGTGATGGATTATCGTTTTGACAGATATTCATTGGTCAAGACAGTGGAGCAGAGCTTGTTCACCTCTTTGTTGAGCGATTTCTGCTCGCATTTGTCAAGGCCGGAATATTCGCCTCCATGCTCCTTCAGGAAGTCCTCAAGGACATCCTTGCAGAACATGCCCAACACCTTTCCGGTGTCTTTGGGGAACGACACCTCGCCGATGTGGCTAATCACATTCGCAAGACGATTCTCGTTGACGTATGCCTCAACCTCCGCAACAAGTGATT
>CAMAHD010000022.1 GCA_945834405.1 uncultured Prevotella sp.
CCACCGATCCCTCGGGGGTGCGGTAGGCGCCGGCGTTATAGACGAAGGTATCTTCTTTCAGAGTAACCTTGGCAAGCTGCTTGGTGATGGTCGTTTCCTTGAGCATGATGGCATCAACCTGAATGGGCAGCGAGCCCAATGCCACGTCTTTACCATCGGCAACGGTAACGGAACGGGTCAGGGTTTTGAATCCCACACAGGACACCTTAATAATATACTTGCCATCGGCTGGTGCCTTGACGGTAAACAGTCCATTGGCATCGGTCAATACGCCGCTCACCATGGTACTGTCAGATTTCAACAGACGGACAGTTGTGGCTGCCAACCCCTCCTTGGAGTCATCTTCCACAATCTTGCCCGTGATTGTGCGTTGGGCATACGCTGTGATTGTTGCTGCCATGAGAACAATCACCATCAGAAGTCTTCTCATTTTTTATGGTCTTTTTCAGTCATTTGCCTATTTAACATCTTTTCTCTCCCAAAGGTATTTGAATGATGGAGATAAACAAACACCTTGGGAGAGAAATCTGACTTTATGACGCGAAAAAAACGAAAAGGTTTAAGTGATGGAAAAAAATAAACTTCTAAGAAATGGAACAAGCATGAAGAATGCTGGTTAATGCCTGACGCAACACGCTGCGCGGTGCAGCTACGTTCAGGCGCATGAAACCCTCTCCTCCCTTTCCGAACATCTCACCGTCATTGAGTGCCAGATGAGCCTTTTGGATGAAAAGACGATTCAGTTCTTCATGGTTCAGGTGGAGCTCACGGCAGTCGAGCCACACCAAGAAGGAAGCCATGGGACGCCAGGGTTTAATCTGAGGTAAACAGTCATGAAAAAAGGTCATGACCATATCAATATTTCCTTCGATGTAGCGAAGCATCTGTCGACGCCATTCCTCTCCCTCGGGAGTAAAGGCTGCCATCGTGGCTATTGGAGAGAAAAGGGTAGGTTCGTTCAGTTCGTTGGCCTCTAACCAAGAGAAGAAACGGCTGCGCAGCTGTTCGTCGGGGACGATGGCATAGGAGCTGACGATACCTGCTATATTGAAGGTCTTGGAGGGAGCACCAAAGGTAATGCTGCACTGGGCAGCCTCGTCGGAGACGGATGCGAAGGGAATATGCTGATGGTCATCAAGAGCCATGTCGCAGTGTATCTCATCACTCAAGACAATGATACCGTGGGCATGGCAGAAATGTGCCAGACGCTGCAAGGTTTCCCTGTCCCAACAGATACCTGCCGGATTATGAGGGTTGGAGAGTATCAGCATACGGCAATCATCATCCACCACAGCCTCCAACTGCTCGAAATCCATCTCATAGGTTCCATTCATCTCGCGAAGGGGATTGTACACCACCTCGCGTCTGTTGCCTAAAGGAGTCAGACGGAAGGGATGGTAGACAGGAGGTTGGATGATGACTTTCTCATGGGGTTTCACAAAGACATTGATAGCCATCCCTATACCCTTGACAATGCCGGGGATAAAAGTCATCCAGTCGGTCTGCACCTTCCAGGGATGGTGCCGTTCAATCCATGAGGCTATCGTTTCCCAATAATGGGCTGGCATCATGGTATATCCGAAAAGCGAATGGTTGAGTCGCTGCCGGAGTGCCTCCGTGATGAAGGGAGGTGTCTCGAAATCCATGTCTGCCACCCACAGGGGCAATAAAGAGGAATCACCATAGCGTTCCTGAAGAGCCCCATACTTCAGA
This sequence comes from uncultured Prevotella sp., assembly GCA_945834405.1. Classification (GTDB taxonomy): domain Bacteria; phylum Bacteroidota; class Bacteroidia; order Bacteroidales; family Bacteroidaceae; genus Prevotella. The sequence goes on from CAMAHD010000022.1 coordinate 1,714, forward strand.
CAGTCACTGCCACTTCTGTCAATGACACGGTCGAAATCGTAGTTTTTCTGCATAACGGTCACGGTTTTTATGCCTGACAGGCATTGATGATGTCGGCAATGATGTCCTCCGAATCTTCCAGACCTATGGACAGGCGAATGGTGGTGTCAAGCACGTCCATTTCCTGACGCTGCTTGGCTGTAAAATTGCCGAAGATGGTGCTGGCAGGATGAATTGCCAATGTCTTGTTGTCAAAAAGATTCGTTGCCCTTCTTACGAGCTGCAGGCAATTGATAAAGTTCATACAAGCCTCATAGTCAGCCAAATCGATGGTCAGCATCGCGCCGGATGTAGCACCGAACTGGCGACGGGACAACGCATAGAAAGGATTATCCTCCAGACCGATATAGTTGACCCTTCTGATGGACTTCACCTCGCGCAAAGCACGTGCCACTCGAAGCGCATTGTCAGCCTGAACACGATAGCGGGCATCCAACGTTTCCAAGCCCAGATTCTGCATATATGCCACATGAGGAGTCATGTAAGCGCCGAAATTCATCAGCATCTCCTGACGCAGATGCTTGGTCAGGTCGGAAACAGTACCGTAATCTATCACCAGACCTCCAATAGTAGTGGCTCCACCCGACAGGTATTTTGTACTTGAAATCACCTCGACATCTACACCCAGCGAGTGGGCATCAAACTGGGTAAAAGGAATCATCGTAGTATCTGCCACCAAAGGCACACCCTTTTTATGAGCGATAGCGGCTAATGCCTCGATATCAGCCACTTCCATCTGAGGATTCGTGATGATTTCCATGAAGACACAGGCAGTCTGACTGTCGATGGCCTCTTCCACCTCCTCCAGATGAGTCAGGTCTACCAAGCGCGCCTCTACCCCAAAACGAGGCAAGGTGGAACTGATGAGCGAACAAGTATTGCCGAAAAGATGTCGGGAAGACACGATATTCCTGCCCGCTGCCGACAGGCACAGCAGGGTGTTACTGATGGCAGCCATTCCCGAACTGAATGCAACGACTCCGGCTGCGCCGGCAAGCTGACAGACCTTGTTCTCGAAATAGGTCACGGTAGGATTGGTAACGCGCGAATAGTCAGGAGCATCACTTCTGCCACAGAAGGCATCTGCCATCTCGGCAGCAGTGTCAAATTCGTAGGCAGCAGTGTGATAGACCGGCATACTCAGCGAGCCGTAGGCATCACGGCGCTGGTGCGGAACATGTATTGCTTGCGTTTGCTTTTTCATCTTCATTTAGTTTTTTGACCTGCAAAAGTAGTGAATGCCGACCACATAACCAAATGTTTAAGAAAAAAAATTCACTAAAGTGAATGTTTACAACTAATGTTTTGCTAACTGAACTTTTTTTTATAATTTTGCACGCTCATGGCACAATAAATGCCATGATGCAACAGGTGCATTGCCAACATGAAACCATTTTATTCACTACAAACAATTATGAAGAATATTTTTTTACTCTTGCTCCTGATGTGCCAGGCTTCCATGGCTATGGCTCAGTCCAAGCTTGACCTGCAGAGTCAGATGCGTCTGAGCAACCTGCGCATGGAGCAGAAACAGCTGAAAGCCGGTGGGGTACGCAGAATGCCCTCCATGAACAACAGCATGAATACAATGCCTGTAGGATATACCCTTGGCATTGTAAAGATGGCAGACAATGCCACAGAAAGCGACCTGCTTCAAGAGGGCGTGAACGTCATCAGAAGCCGACATGGCTTTGCCTTCGTCACGATGCCTTTGGAGGATGTGGAAAGAGTGGCACAGCTGAATTGTGTCAAGAGGATGCAGCTCGCCATGCCTGTCAGACAGTCCATGAACCATGCGCGACAGGCAAGCAAGGTAGACCCTATACATCAGGGTATCGGACTGCCTCAGGCTTATACGGGAAAGGGGGTCATCTGCGCCATTGTAGACCAGGGCATGGACCCCAACCACATCAATTTCAGCGACGCTGAAGGAAATCCAAGGGTCAAATATCTCAGCAACTTCTCCGTGAACGATTACGGAGAGATTCAGCTGAGTTATTTCAACACCCCTGAACTGATCCGCAGCTATACGACAGACAGTTATGACAACTATCACGGCACCCACACCATGGGCATCATGGCTGGAGGATACAAAGGTCCTGTGACCCTGGCTGAAGCCGGACCGAACGGAACGGCAACGGTCAAGACGGTTGATGAATGTCCTTTCTATGGAGTGGCTTACGATGCCGACATCATCGCTTCGGGAGGCGTCCTCTATGATGCCACTATCGCCATGGGCGTAGACGACCTGCTAAACTGCATCTACTACGAAAAGAAACCTGCCGTCATCAACATATCCATCGGAAAGAACGTGGGACCGCACGACGGAACAAGTATGCTCTGCCAGTTCTTCGACTCCTGTGCCGTGAAAGACAATGCCATCATCTGTCTCTCTGCCGGAAACGAAGGTGACCAGAAGATTGCGGCGCACAAGCTGTGTACTGCTGAGGACAATGAGCTGAAATGCTTCATCAACGGATATGATTATACGGAGGAAGAAGGCAACTTTTACTGGAGATATGGAGCTACGACCATCTATAGCGATACCGACCAGACTTTTGACATCCAGATGGTACTCTACAACAAAAGACGCGGCGTCGTGGCCCGCAGCTATGTCATGACTGTGGATGCCAGCCACATGGGAACAACCCAAAGGTGGCTCAGCGATGAATATTTCCGGCAAACAGAAACGGATGTGATAGACCCCATCTTCGGCAAATACATCAGCGGCAACATCGCTGTCGGTATCGACTACGATACGGATAGTAAACGCTTCTATGCCACCGTCGACTGCAATGCCATAGACAATCCCGAAACAAACGGTGACCACAACTATGCCATCGGTTTCATCGCCAAGGGTTCGGAAGGACAGAAGCTGTATGCCTACAATGATTATTTAGGTTCGTTCCTCAGCAGCAACGAAACGGCTGGATGGGACGACGGTAACGCCGACGGTTCCATCAGCGACATCGCAACAGGCAAATACACCATAGCCGTTGGAAGTTACAATGTAAGCAAGCAGTGGGCTGCCCTTGACGGCATCGTCTATAAGCCAGCCTACAGTGACTTGGAAGAAGGTGGCATCTCTCCTTTCTCGTCATACGGAACCTTGGTGGACGGACGCAACCTGCCACATATCTGCGCTCCGGGTGCCATCATCACCTCTTCTGCCAACCATTACTGCGAGGTGAACAACATCCTCATGCCTTCTGCCATCCTTGGAAGAGTGGACGACAGCCGCAAGGATATCTACGCATGGCAGAGCGGAACATCCATGGCATCTCCATACGTAGCCGGCACCATCGCACTCTGGTTAGAGGCTGACCCAACGCTGACCGCCGCTGACGTGAAAGACATCATCGCTGCCACTGCCTTCAAGGACGAGATGACGGACAAAGCAAACCCCGTACAGGCCGGTGCCGGAAAATTCGATGCTTACGCGGGTCTGAAAGAAGTGCTGAACCGAAGCACTTCGGGCATCAACGACCTGCACAGCGACAGCCAGACTCCGGTCATGACAGCCGCCGGTCACCGTCAGATAAGACTGTTTATGGCAGGTGCCCAGAAACTCCATGTTGCCGTCTACAACATGAATGGCTTATGCATGTACAACAGCCAGAGCAACGGTGACGAAACCATCGTAGACCTGAGCAGCCTCGCCAAGGGTGCCTACATCATCAGTGCTAACGGCAAACAGCAGAAAATCGTAATCGCAGAATAATTCAAACTATATCCTAACAAGCATGAACAAAATGAAATGGTGGTTTCAAGCCACCCTACTACTGCTCACTTCCCTGAGCCTGCCCTTCAAAGCCGGCGCACAGGAGGAACCTATCGCAGTATTCCACTCCACTGCCTACGAAAGTCAAGGCGAGGAAAATGTGGTAACCATCCTTTTCGGAGGTATCAAGCAAGGCGAACCCATCATCGTGGATGACGGCAACCAGAAGCAGACCATCATACTGGATGTGACGCAGATTGACTCTGAAACAGGCACATGGACGGGTTCGGTAGCCAGCTGCAACGTCAGCTCTGAAGGTTATATCAAGGTTTACGGCGATGCGTCAAAAATAAACCTGATCAATGCCAGCGGATGCAAGATTGACCGTGCAGACATTACCCAACTGACTACACTGAACATCCTTGACCTGAGTCATAATGAGCTGAAGGCACTGAACATGGACGGACTGACCAACATGCAGGCGCTCTATCTGAACGACAACCCCTTCAGCGAAACTCCCCTCAAAGTAGGTAACGACAAAGCCAAGCTGCTGATACTGGACATCGGCCAGGTTGAACAGCTGGACCCTTCATTCGCACTGACCGACTATCCGGAATTGGTGTCTTTCGATGCCTGGCACTGCTCTACACTGACCAAGGTTGACCCTACAGGCTGTCCTAACCTGCAACGCCTGTCCATCGACACTACTCCCGTGAAAGAACTGGACATCACCAAGAATGCCAAACTGGCTGTGCTGAACATCAGTGAAACGGGCATCAACAAGCTCGACCTTTCTCAGAGCCCTTATCTGCAGGAGCTTTATTGCGACCACGTGTCTGGTTCAATGCATCAGGAGTACAAACTCCGCGAACTCGACATCACCAAGAATATCTACCTGACCAAACTATTTGCCTCTGGCAACCTTTTGGAAAGCATTGATCTGAGCCAGAACAAATACCTGACAGACATCTTCCTGAACTATAACAAACTCTCCAGCATCGACATCAGCAACAACCCGAACATCACCAAGCTGATGCTGCGCAACAACCATTTCGACTTTGCCACCCTGCCGCTTCCCCAAGACACATGGGTTCAGTATGAGTATATGCAAATGCCCATGCAGGTGGACAAGAGCTATCCTGTAGGAGCTACCATCGACTTGAGCAAGCGCGTGCTGAGAGAAGATTTCGCCACGGAAGCTGCCGTCTACAAGACCTCCGACGAGAACCCATCAGCGCTGACTCTGCTGGACGAAAGCTATTACCGCTACGAGAACGGCAAGATTACCCTGCTCAAGGAAACTGCCGGAGACAGTATCTATGTGGCTTTCGCCTGCGAAGCCTTCCCAGAACTGGACCTGAACGGCATGCCACTGAAAACGGAAAAGTTTGTGGTCAAGAACAGCGATGTCTTCGGCAAGGAAGAACTGGCTTTCAGCCTGACACCTGCCACCACCAACGCAAGCACCTTGAACCTGGGTATCAACATTCATGGTGCTACTGCCGAAAATCCCAAGACTTTCTACGTTGACTTTGGTGACGGACAAAAGAAAAGCTTCGTCAGCAACGGACAGACTGCCGAGACAGCCAACGTGACCACTGACAGCTGGAATGGAACCATCAACATCTACGTACAGGAAAACGACAAGGTAAGTGCCATCCACATCCATGACATCGCCCTGAAGGATATCCAACTGGACAGACTGCACGAGTTGCAAGAGCTGCATCTCACCAATACCCAGATGAAGAGTATCGACCTGGGGTGGAACCGCTGTCTGCAAGTTCTTGAGATAACAGGCAATGACTTTGACAGCCTGAACATCAGAGGTGCCAACGATGCCTTCCAGAAGAACCTTCTTCAGACCATCAATCTGAGCAACAACAAGCTGACCAAGGTGACGCTGAATGACAACTATACCATCCATCATCTGAACCTGAGTCACAACTTGCTTACAGAGCTGTCGTTCAAGGACGGCGACATGATGGAAAGCATCAATGTGTCGGACAACCTGCTCACCTCCATCAACCTGGACTATTGCACCATTCTGAAGGAGCTGAACATCGCCAACAACCATATCAGCAGCATGGCCATGCCTGCAGAGCACTTGCTGAACAGCGTGCACTGCGAAGGAAACGAACTGAGCTTTACCACCCTGCCCAACATTCAAGGCATCAACGACTTTGTCTATGCGCCACAGGCAGACATCGTCATTGCCGACAAGGGTCCGGGAGCCGACCTTTCAGCACATAACCTGAACAATCAGACGGTCTATACCTGGAAGAACCAAGAGGGAGACGTTCTCACCGCCAATACCGACTATACTCTGTCGGATGGCAGAACCCACTTCCTGGAGCCTGTCATCGGACAGCAACTGTATTGCGAGATGACACACCCCGACTTCTCTGACCTGACCATCAAGACGACAACCATCGAAGCGATGGATATGCCTACACACGAACTCGGTCATTTCACCATGACTGCCGACTCTACTGCTACACTGATTCTGCGTGCCCTGGCTGCCAATACGAACATCGGCATAGACTGGCAAGGTGACGGCACCGACTTTGAACAGTTTGTCGTTGACACCAATCCCTGTACCTTCACCGTAAAGGGAAGAACAGGAGCTACGGCACGTGTCTATGCCTACAGTGACAAGCCAGGACTGACCGTCTTCAACATGACGGGTATGCCCATGAAAGAAGCCGACTTCAGCAACATGACAGAACTGACCACACTGACCCTGAAGAACGCAGGTCTTTATGACATTGCACTGCCCAATTCAGAAGAACTCTTTGAGCTGACCCTCGACGGTTCACATTTCAGCTCGCTGGATGTCAGCCGTTACACAAAACTGGTTTACCTCATGCTCAACGACAATGAGTTCACAACCTTCGATGCCAGCATCTACCCGAACCTGCAACTGCTGGGTCTGGGTAACAACAAATTGACTGACATCAAACTGGACAATGCCAACCTGTGGTCGCTGGTATTGAGCGGAAACCAGCTCGAATCCATAGACTTCTCTAAAGCCAAGAGTCTCTATCAGGTTGGTCTGGACTACAACAAGCTGAGTCAGCTGAACGTATCGATGCTCAAAGACCTGCGTGTACTCTTCATCGACCACAACCGGTTTAAGTTCAGCACACTGCCTGTCAACAAGAACTACTCGCTCTATACCTATGCCAACCAAGACCCCGTGGAGATTACTTCAGAAGGCGGTATCGTTGACCTGTCTTCAGAAGCCAGCATCTATGGCATCGAGACAGAATACAGATGGTTCGTGGACATGCCTTATATTGACGAAGCCGGAGAACTGACAGGAGAGGAACTGTTCATCGACGAAGAATACCGCATAGAGAACGGCATCACTTACTTCCTGAAACCAGAGTATGATGTGATGTGCGTGATGACCAACAGCAACTTCCCTGACCTTTACCTCATCACTACCCTCATCGACGTAAAGGATATCTCACAAGGTATCGACCGTGTAGAGAACGGCAACCCAGAGAGCGGTGATTACGAGATGTACAACCTTCATGGAGCCATGGTGAAGAAAAACAGTTCTAATCTGAAGGCTGGTCTTTACCTCATGAAGAAGGGCAACAAGACTGAAAAGGTTATCGTTCAATAAGCACCATGATGAAGAAACAGAAAATCATCCTATCCAACAACCTGCACACTGCCCTTCAACAGGCAGTGGCAGGCTGTCCACACGACAGGCTGTTTGTGCTGCTGGATGTGACTACCGAACGTCTGTGCTGGCCCTTGGTGAAAGAGTGTGAGTGCATGAAGGAGGCACAAACCATCGTCATCGGAGATACGGACAGTCATAAAGATATTGAATCGGTAGGTCATGTATGGACGGAACTGGGACGTATGGGTGCTACCAGACATTCTCTGATGGTAAACATTGGCGGGGGTATGGTTACTGACTTGGGGGGCTTTGCCGCTTCTACCTTCAAAAGGGGCATCAGCTTCATCAATATTCCCACCACCCTGCTTGCCATGGTAGATGCCTCGGTAGGCGGCAAGACCGGTATCAACTGGAACGGTCTGAAGAACGAGATAGGCGTATTCAACAATGCGGAATACGTCATATTAGACACCGTGTTCCTGCGTACAATGGACCATCAGAACCTCTGTTCCGGCTATGCCGAAATGCTGAAACATGGACTCATCAACAACAGTGCCATGTGGGCACAGCTCTTACGCTATGACCTCGTACAGCCAGACTTAGATGTCCTGCGGCAAATGGTTGCCGACTCTGTGGCTGTCAAGGAGCGTATCGTAGAAGAAGACCCCACGGAAAAAGGATTGCGAAAGGCTCTGAATCTCGGTCATACCTTCGGACATGCTTTCGAGTCCTTTGCCCTACAGCATACCCCTATCCTGCATGGCTATGCCGTGGCATACGGTATCATCTGCGAATTGTATCTCAGTGCAAGAAAAGCCGGATTCCCTACGGAAGCATTACATGCTACAGTGAACTATATCCGCGAGCACTATGGACTGATGACGATTAGCTGCGATGATTATCCGACTCTCGTAGAACTGATGACACACGACAAGAAGAATACAGCCGGAACCATTAACTTTACCCTGCTTGGCGGTATCGGCGACATCCGTATCAACCAGACAGCCACCAAGGAGGAAATACTCGAAGCCCTCGATTTCTATCGGGAAGGCATCTCATGAGTCTCCCACCAGAGAGCCGCCATCTTTCTGGCTTCGGCACGGGCAGGCTTTCCGGTTTCTGTCAGGGGAATCTTACCAACAGCCATATACTGACGAGGACGCCAATAGGGCGGCAGCAGACTGGCACAAAGAGAGGTAAGATTCCCCTGATTGTTGTCCAGCCATTCCCGATCTTCTACCATCATCACGACCTGCTCACCCAGTCGTTCATCCCGACAGGAGGTAATCAGAAAAGGAAAAGACAGATGGGGATGGAGCAAACGCTCCACTTCTTCTATCTGAATCTTGATTCCACCACTGTCTATCACATTGTCCTTGCGCCCCAGAATACGGAATCTTTTGCCATCGGGATGCAGACAGGCACAGTCATTGGTCATCAGTTCCTGACTTCCTACCCAAGGAGCATGAACACACAGACAACCATCCTCGGAAAGACGCACACGCACGCCCTCCAAAGGGGTATACCATAAGGAACGTTCAGAACCATTGACACGCCGCAAGGCAATATGTGAAAGCGTTTCCGTCATGCCGTAACTGCTCCATACGGCATGGGGAAAAGCCGACAGACGCTTTTCCAATGCCTCATCAATGACACCACCACCAATCAGCAAATGGCGTATTTGCTGCAACAGTTCACGCTCACGTTCAAGCTGCAAGGACTGGTAGACCTGCAATGGCACCATCGCTGCAAAGACGGGAGCCGCTGTCAGGTCTTTCAAGGGATGTGAAGAGGGCGGAACGGAAAGTAAACGCAAATGCCATTCCAGCGACCTGACCACCATCATCTTGCCGGCAATATAATCCAGGGGCATGCACAAAAGAGCTGTATCTCCAGGCTGCAGGTTCAGAAAACGGCAGGTAAGCCTTGCAGAGGCACGCATACGTTCCTTCTCCACCAGCAATAATTTAGGTATGCCCGTGGAGCCGCTGGTATGAACGGGAACGGTATCGGACGGTTCATGCCATTGCGTCAGGAACTCGTCCAAGGTCATGGGGTGACTGTTCTCCACAACTTTTCTCCCCTTAATTCAAGTGGCATTGGAATATTATCCGTGAAGAGCTGTCCTGTTCCCAAGCCCTGTGGAATTCGTCGGTTGGCAGGATAGATGTCGGCAGCCAACTGGGCCACGGCATCCAAACCCACGTTACTCTCCAAGGCACTTGTTATCCAAGATCCGATGCCTTGATTACGGGCAGCTTCCACCCATTCACGTGTACCCTGCATACCTCCATGCAGAGAGGGTTTCAGCACAATATAGGCAGGTTTGATGATGTTGAGCAGATGAGACTTCATCTCTGGCATGTTGACACCTATCAACTCCTCGTCAAGGGCTATGGGCAGGGGGGATTCACGGCATAACTGAGCCATGTATGCCCACTGTTTGGGTCGGATGGGCTGTTCGATGGAATGGATTGCATACTGAGACAGCAGTTCGAGTTTATAAAGAGCTTCCTCGAAGGAGAAAGCACCATTGGCATCCACACGCAACTCTACCTCACGCCGTGAAAAGCGGTCTCTTATCTTCTTGACCATCTCCAACTCTTGGTCAAAATCAATAGCTCCTATCTTCAGTTTGACACAATGGAATCCCTGCTCCAACTTATCTTCTATACGCCGGATCATCTCTTCATAGGAGCCCATCCATACCAGTCCGTTGATGGTAATACCTTCCTCACCGCGTGAAAAAGGAGTGTCGAACAACGAAGCTCCGCGCTGATAGTGCAACCATGCCGTTTCGAGTCCGAACAGCATGGAAGGATAAGGACGCAACATATCGGTGTGGATGATACCCTCCTGCTCAAAACGGTCGCACACGGCACGCAAGGTTTTTTCATACTCGGGGATGGCATCACAGCTCAAGTCGGGCAAGGGAGCGCACTCGCCTACTCCACTCCTGCCCGGTTCTTCGTCAGAGCTTATGGTCAGCAGCCATGACTGACGGGTCGTATAGACTCCTCTTGAGGTACCTGCCGGCTGCTTGAAATGGAAGGTACGCGGAGTCATTTGAACATGATATTTCATTTCTTTTTCCAATTGAATAATGAACAGACAGCCTTCACCATCTTTTCCTATATATAGGAACGCATGAAAACAAAAAAAATTGCCTGCCAGACAAAAAAGCCGGCAGGCAATAGGGTATGTCATCTGTTCAGATGAATCAGAGTATTGCTTATTTCACAGAGACCTTCACTGCATGGGTCTTGCCATTCTTCTCTACACAAATGATGTAAGAGCCTGCAGAGAGCTGGTTCAGATCAAGCTTGTCAGCGTTCATCGCCTTCATTCTCAACTCACCGTTGGCGGCAAATACCATCAAATTGGCTTTCTCGCCGAGAGAGACGGTCTTGTTGACGAACTGGAAGTCAACACCCTGAACACTTGCAGTGCTGCTGATACCCGTAGAAATCATGTTGTCAACATCGGAAACAGATACCTGAATGGTATCAGAAATAGCCTTACCATACTTGTAACGGGTCAGAACATAGATGTTGTGAGTAGAATAGATGTTGGCTTCGAGAGATGTAACCTGAGCATCTGTAGTATCAGCCTCGGCGGCCTGACTTCTGTCGAGCATCAGACTGTTGCTGATAAAGCCATACTCTTCGGGATATTCAGGATTAGTCCAAGAGATAGTGGCATATCTTTCAGTAGTGGCGGTAAGACCAGTTCCCACCTTCTCCTTACGTGCAGCAGACATGTTGAGGTTGGTGACTGCAGGAAGTGCCAGCTGCAGAGAGACAGTCATGGGGTTACTGATATTATAACCTGTTTTGGAGATAGCGTTGCCTTCTTCATCAGACTTCACAACCAAAGGCTGAACAAAGTAATCGTATGTTCCATTGTAAACATCCTTATCTGTATAGAAAAGACCCCATACATCCTCATTGAGGAGCTGACTAATGTTGACGGTATCTATAGGCATACCGTTACGGAAGATAGCGAAATCCACGTCTTCAACAAATGCGATAGCAGGAGCATCCATCATAATACCTACACTGTTGTACGCATTCTCGATAGGAGCAGCAGTAGCCGTCAGGCTGACATCTTCTGCCATGTCACCGAATTCGCGGTATTCCTGCAGGCAAGGCAGGTTCTGACGCTTCCATGTTACGCCATTGTCACTGCTGATGTATTCGGTAGACATCACCTTATTAACATCGCCTTCTACCAGCTCGTATTCAATCTTGAAGTTGGCAACAGGCTGTCCCTGATTGTCAAAGCTGTACTTCACATAACGAACCAGCACCTTGTTCTCATATACCCACTCTTCGCGCTGGATAGAAACAGGTGATTGACCACCTAATTCCTTGTCCTCAACCAGTTTGATGCGGTCGGCTGATACCAGATTCAAGTCATCATCATAAGTATAGATTTCGTTGTAGACATAGCTGCTATATCTTCCGGTAGAAACCATATAGCCGGGCTTGCCTGGAGCAACATAGTCGAAATAGCTATGAGACTGGCTCACCTCTCCGTTGGAGATATAGCGGAGTTCTTCTGTTGCTACGTTACCTTCCTCATCATAAGTATAATAATAGTTGTAGCTGCCATCATTCTTGGAGACAAGCTGTCCCTTGTCATTGTACTGATAAGCGACATTGCCGACGTTACTCTTTTTCATGGTCATGTCTCCGAAATCATAGAGACCATACTGGTATCGGCTAGTAGCAGAAACATTGCCATTGGCATCAAAATCGTTCTTGGTATAGTACATGATGGTATAAGGCTGAGGACGATTGCTGTTGTCGTATGTTCTGCCTAACTGACTGATACGTGACAGTTTATAGTCTGAGTTGTAGAAGTAATACTCTTTCTTCATGTCAACATCAGCCGGAACAGAACCCATGACATCTCCAAACCAAGTCTTGCTGACGAGCAGACGAGTGTTGGCTTTGGGTTTGTCGGGAGAAGAGGAAGTAGCATCTTCCGTTGATTTAGTGAAAGTGATGCCTGCCATATTGCTCTTCAGTTCGCCCTTCACACTGATCGTCTTGGCTGTCAGGTCAATGGCAAGCAACTGGCTGTAAGCCATATAATAGATGGTATTGCCATCAGCAGAGAGGAGGGCACTAGAACAGCTTCCGCTTTTGCAGGTCGTTTCGCTGTCTACCAGGAAGTCTGTCTTCTCATAGTTGGCAGCTGTATTGATATGCCATACACGTGGAGCGTACTGCCAATTAGGAGTGATTCCATTGTAAATCATGTAGAGTCCACCCTTTCCGTCTGCCACCAGAGCCTTTACATCCTTCTTCTCGTAGGTTGCAAGCTGGGTCAGTTCACCATTGTTGGGATTGATGGAATAGAGGGCAGTATACCAGTTCTCCTCTGCATCACAGGTCTGCTCGGCACCATAGAGTGTGCCAGTGGTCTCATCATAGCAAAGAGCTGTCATGCTGTCACCGATTTTGCCATTCTTGTAAGTAGCGATATTTACCACATTACCCGTAGTAAAGTTGATGGAATAGAGTCCAAAATTATAGTCTTTGCTATCATAACCCAAAGCATAATACTTTTTGCCTACGGATGTACCCGTAACCAAATCGTCAAGTCCCAGAATTTCAACGCCCTTGGTCAATGCTGTTGGGCTGTCGATATTAACGGCATCAAAATCTACCTCAGCGACATATGTTCCAAAGCTGGTAGACACAGTCAAGCCATAGACTTTCGTTTCAGCCTGAACGATGCTCGTCACCCCAAAAAGGAGCAAGCAGGTCACGACTGCATGGAGTAATGATTTTTTCATAATTGTTTTGGTTTTTATTGATTATTAGAATATGCTGATGCTTGTCAAGGCATAGTTGAATAACGACGGCTGCCAAAGTCTTCTCCGTATACAACAAATGCAACGCAGAAAGCCAATGACTATACTTCATCAACCAACTGCGCTGCAAAAGTAACATTTTTTTTGTTTACAAACGAAAAAACAGCATATTATTTTTTCAAATTATCACGAAATGCTCATTTATGGTGACAAATTGACAAATTAAGCCTTTGAAAAACTTTCACCATCAAGGCATTTTAGGATATTTACTGAAATCAGGCTTACGTTTTTCCAGGAAAGCCTTGCCTCCCTCCTGGGCTTCATCCAGGAAATAATACAACATGGTTGCATCGCCTGCCAGTTCCTGAATACCTGCCTGTCCGTCAAGCTCAGCATTCAACCCGGCCTTGATCATACGCAGGGCAAGCGGACTTCGTTCCATCATGGTTTGTGCCCACTCTACGCACTCGTCTTCCAATCTTTCCAAAGGAACCACCTTATTAACAAGTCCCATCCGCTCAGCCTCAGCAGCACTGTATTGACGGCACAGGAACCATATTTCACGAGCCTTCTTCTGTCCGACAATACGGGCAAGATAACTGGCACCAAAACCAGCATCAAAAGAGCCTACCTTGGGTCCTGTCTGTCCAAAGATGGCATTCTCGCTGGCAATGGTCAGGTCGCAGACCAGATGCAAGACATGTCCACCACCAATGGCATAGCCGTTGACCATGGCAATGACGGGTTTGGGCAGGCGTCTTATCTGCATCTGAACGTCGAGTACACTCAAGCGTGGCACTCCGTCTTCATCCACATAGCCTCCACGCCCCTTCACGTGCATATCTCCACCCGAGCAGAAAGCCTTGTCACCGGCTCCCGTCAAGATGACCACACTGATACGTGAAGCCTCGCGGCAATAACTGAACGCCTGACTCAGCTCCAGGGTTGTCCTGGGCGTGAAAGCATTGCGATAACGAGGGCGGTTGATAGTAATCTTTGCTATGCCCTGGTATTCTTCAAAAAGGATTTCCTCGAAATCCCTGATTTTTGTCCATTCTCTTTGCATAATTATTTTTTAATCGTTTATTTCAGAAGGTGTTGCTTTTTTGATTTGACATATCCACTTCGAGCAGCATGGGCCGTGCTGATGCTTCTGTCAACAGTTTCACCACTCCTATGTACATTTCCTCTAAGGTAGCAGCGTGAAGATAACCCACGTCATTCTGAGTACAGATGCCACGCGCTTCGGTATGATGGCTTGCAGCTACTACATCGTCGAGATGAGCGCACTGTTCCAGACCTTTCACGTGCTGAAAAATACCTCCATGATGGTCGTTGATGAGGATGATACGCAAATTGCCTGACAGATGACGATTCCATAACGCATTCTGGTCATAAAAGAAACTGAGATCTCCCGTCAACAAGAATACCATGTCTTTAGTGGCGGCAGCAAAACCTACAGCTGTAGACACACTCCCTTCAATGCCATTCACGCCTCTGTTACACCACACCTTGTGTCCTGACGCAAACCGACAAGCCTGCCGCACGATACTGCTGTTCGCCACGTGTACCTGATAGGAATAGTCCATGTCTTCCAGCTGTTCCTCAAAATAGCGGACAAGCGTCTCCGAAGTCAGCCGGGAGCCGTCAACAGAACGAGTATTTCCTCGTTCATAGGAGTCCATAGCCTGGTTCCATGCCTGAATAAAACCATCAGCAGGTGAAGACGACGGTCCTTCTTCAGGGGTCTTCGCCACCAGGTCCTCAGCCAACTGCTTCAGGAATGTTTCAGGCGATACTTTGACGATGCCATGCAGGTTCTTGAAGGGTGTACAGATGTCTCCGTCAGCATCGACTCTCCATACAACGGCATCCGTAGCTGCCAGAGCCGTATTGACAGAGCGACAAACCAAAGAGCCGCCCATATACACCACCATATCAGGTCGGAGCGACGGAGCCAGTGAATCCATCAGACCGGCAAAAGGACGTGCATGACCATAGGTGAGCGGTTCACTGATGACCACTATTCTTTCGGAGATACGGTCAAGCAAAGGGGTCATCCATTCATCCAGATCCATCTGGCCCATCACCAGCATCGGTCGTGCTGCTGTCAGGAAGGGGAGAATCACCTGTTCGCGTACCTGACTGCTGCAGACATCAGGTTCAAGTAATGCTATCGGTTGGCACCAGCGGTCAAAAGAGTCTGCTTCGCCCATGGTCATCTCAGAGGGGTTGGGCAAAGGCACATTAATATGTACCGGCCCTCTCGCTCCGCTGTTTGCAGCAAGCATGGCTTCATTGACCAGACGCCCTTGATACCAATCGGAGTCATCACGGGCAGGCAGCAAATTGACCGAGCATCTGACATATTGTTCCAGCGCCCCATACTGTCTCATGGTCTGTCCCACATTCTGGTCTATCCATTCCTGGGGTCTGTCCGCTGAAACGACAATCAAGGGCACATGACGATAATAAGCCTCTGCCACAGCCGGTGCCACATTCAGAAGGGCAGAACCCGAAGTGACACATACGGCAACAGGATGCCTGTCAGTAGCCAGCGACAGACCGATGGCAAAGAAACCAGCCGAGCGTTCGTCGGTAACGGGATAAACCTCCACCTTTCCTTCCTCGCAGAAATTGTTCACGATGGCAGCGTTGCGACTTCCTGGACATGCAACGACACGTTCCACTCCATGAGCCACTAAAACGGAGGTCAGTATTCTTATGACATTCTCTTGATATAACATCTTCTCATGGTTTGCATTTTAGCTTCCGTCTCCTTCCACTCCAGACGTTCGTCACTCTCGGCAAGGAGACCACCCCCGGCATAGAGTTCATAACGGGTTCCGAAGAGCTGCATGCAGCGCAATGAGACGTAAAGATGCGTCTCTCCCTGCATGGAGAGAGGTCCCATAAACCCACTATAGTAACGCCTGCCGGCATGTTCGTGTTCACAGATGAAGCGTACCGACTTCTCTTTGGGCATTCCACTCACAGCCGGAGTGGGATACAGCTGCCGGAGAAATGTACCCAAGCGTGACTCGTCAGGCAGTTGGAAATAAAAATCACTGCGCAGATGACGCAGACTGCCTGCCGTAACGGTATAAGGACCATTCTGTTCGCACTGGCATCCGAAACGCTTGATACAGTCGGCTATATAGGAAGAAACATAATGCTGTTCGGAGATATTCTTGTCACTCCACATCGTACTGCCCCAAAGTCCCATCGTTCCTGCCAAGGAGATGGTATGGTAGGAACCCATTCCACCTTCCAACAGGATTTCGGGTGTTGCCGTCAGCCAGGTTCCACTCACGGGAGTATGTATCAAAGCAACGAACATTCTGGGATAGAAGATACAGGCACGAAGGAAAAGCAGACGGGGTTCTTCTGCCAAGCGCACATGGTCTACTGCCCGACGTGCCAACACGAGTTTGTCAAATTCTCCTTCCTTGATATGGGTATAGAAGGAGCGGAAGTCTTCGCTATATGTTTCCTTGTTATCTTCCTGAAACATGACATTGTCTTCCGGAATATCTGACACCATGTCAGGTGGAAATTCTGACAGGGGAAGACGACTG
The DNA here is from genome assembly GCA_945834405.1 of uncultured Prevotella sp. Taxonomy (GTDB): domain Bacteria; phylum Bacteroidota; class Bacteroidia; order Bacteroidales; family Bacteroidaceae; genus Prevotella. The sequence goes on from CAMAHD010000022.1 coordinate 18,510, forward strand.
ACGGAATCGGGCTGTAACAGGAGCAGAGGACAATCGTCAGAAACGGCAAAGGGGGCCAGCACAAAGCCTTGCTTCCCATCCAACTGTTCCACCGACTGCAATACCTGCGGGTCGCCAACAGTCTGTATCAGTTCCACATAATGGTCATCCCCGGGCAAACGGTATAAAGCGAAACTATTGGTATTCATGGACGGGCACTGATGATATAATTGGTTACATGGGCAGTTGATATCAGCTGTCCCTGAGAGTCACATATATCCACCTCCCACACATGGAGAGTACTTCCTTTGTGGACGATGCGTGCCAAGGCGGTGACGGTATCACCCTGTGGCACAGCCTTGACGTGTGTACCACTGACGTTAATCCCCACACATGTTTTGTCGGGACATAAAGCTGCAGAACCTGCTCCTGCCAAGGTCTCAGCAAGAGCGAGCGAGGCACCGCCGCTCAGATACCCCATCGGCTGACGGCAATTCTCGTCGACAGGCATTTTTGCCATACAGGTGTCTGCCTCTGGCGTGGATATGAACTCCATGCCCATAGCCGTTGCCATATTCCTGCTTTGATTGATGATTGTTACAATATTACTTAAATTCATATCCGAAAAAAGGCGAGGTGTAAAAGCCTCGCCTGCGATTATCTGTATGATTGGGCACTTGTTTCACTTGAACAACGAATATTCTTTGACTTCCCACGCCAACGCGCTGGCACCCAGCACGTCGCGCTCACGGTTATCAAGAGCGGAAAGGAGAATCTTCACCTTTCCACGAATATTATTGAACAGATGCTGATTGAATGATTCTTCCACGGGGTCGAGCAGCCAATGTCCTGCTTTGGAGATACCTCCAGAGATGATAATAGCCTCGGGATCGAAAGTGGCAGCATAGTTTGCCAGTGAAATACCCAGCAAATAGCCTGCCTTGCGGAACACTTCAATAGCCATTTTATCTCCCTCGTCACAACATTTCTTGACGATACGCGGCGTGATGACATCACAGTTGCGCATGAGCGAAGGCTCGTCGCTGGCTTCCAGCATCTCCATGGCAGTGCGCACAATACCCTTTTCAGCCACATACGTCTCCAGACATCCCTTGAGTCCGCACTCACATTGGCGTCCGTTGTCTACCACGCAGGTATGTCCCAACTCGCCACCAAAGCCATGAGAACCAAGCACGAAACGCTTGTTGACGCAAGAATAACTGCCCAAGCCATGACCAATGGTCACGACAAGGAAATCTCTTAAGCCATGGGCTGAACCAAACACATACTCTCCCAGAGCAATACAATGCGCATCATTACCCAATGCCACAGCCAAACCCAAACGGTCGCGCAGCATGGCTGCCAAGGGAATCACTCCCTTCCAAGGCAAATTCGGAGCATTCTCTATACAACCTGTCAGGTTGTTGCCACTGGGAACACTCAGTCCCACCGAACGGATGGTATCGTAACCACCATTTGCCTCAGCCAGTGTAACCACCTTTTCACATAATTCATTCACAAATGTACTGATGGTAGGATGTTCGCGAGTAGGGATTTCATCCTTTGCAACGATACGTCCACGTATGTCTACTATCGCACATGTAGTCACATCTATGCTCACGTCGATTCCTATAACCCGCGTCTTGATTACTGCTTGTGTCATATTTTAAATTAGTCAGGACCTTGAAAAGTTTACAAACTCACTCATTATTTCTTATGCACAAAGATAGTTTATTTTCCCGAACTATAAATTTTTGTGCCCATAAATTACATTTTAAATAACATTTTTTAATAAAACAGCTCGCCCAAGGGTTCCCTATCAAGTAAAAAAAGCGATTTAGACCTCAAGAGATGATAAACTTCATATAAAAAAATATGGGTGATTCAGAATTATTTTGTAAATTTGCACCCAAGTAAATATATTTATTTGAATAAGATGAACGTTTTAGAACTGAGTGAACAGGAAATAGGCAGACGCGAAAGTCTGCAGGAACTGCGAGCCATGGGCATCAATCCCTATCCCGCAGACGAATATCCCACCAATGCTTTCAGCACTGACATCAAGGCTGCATTCAAGGATGACGAAGAAACGCCCAGACAGGTTTGCATAGCAGGCCGACTGATGGGACGTCGCGTCATGGGTAAAGCCAGCTTTGCCGAGTTGCAGGATTCGAAAGGCCGCATACAAGTATACATCTCGCGCGACGACCTCTGTCCGGGAGAAGACAAGGACTTATATAATAAGGTGTTCAAGCGTCTGCTTGACATTGGTGACTTTATCGGTGTGAAAGGCTACGTCTTCCGCACCCAGACCGGTGAGATTTCCGTCCATGCCCAAGAGCTGACCCTGCTCTCCAAGAGTCTGAAACCACTGCCTATCGTCAAGTACAAGGATGGTGTGGCATACGACAAGTTTGAAGACCCGGAATTACGCTACCGTCAGCGTTATGTTGACTTGGTAGTTAATGACGGTGTGAAAGATACCTTCCTGCAGCGTGCTACGGTGATACGTACCATACGCCGTGTTCTCGACGAGGCAGGATATACAGAAGTGGAGACCCCTACCCTTCAGGCTATTGCCGGAGGTGCCAGCGCCCGTCCATTCATTACCCATTTCAATGCGCTCAATGTAGATATGTATATGCGTATCGCCACCGAGCTTTATCTGAAGCGTCTCATTGTGGGCGGTTTCGAGGGTGTATACGAGATTGGAAAGAACTTCCGCAACGAGGGCATGGACCGCAACCACAATCCTGAGTTTACCTGTATGGAGCTTTATGTCCAGTACAAGGACTACAACTGGATGATGGCATTTACGGAGAAACTGCTGGAGACCGTATGTATCGCCGTTAACGGCAAGCCTGAACGCGAGATTGACGGAAACATCATCAGCTTCAAGGCTCCCTACCGTCGCCTGCCCATCCTGGATGCCATCAAAGAGAAAACGGGCTACGACCTGAACGGCATGAACGAAGAAGAAATCCGCGAGGTCTGCAAGAAGCTGAACATGGAGATAGACGAAACAATGGGTAAGGGCAAACTGATTGACGAGATATTCGGAGAATTCTGCGAAGGCACCTATATCCAGCCAACCTTCATCACGGATTATCCTGTAGAGATGTCACCACTGACGAAGATGCACCGTTCCAAACCGGGACTTACCGAGCGTTTTGAGCTGATGGTCAATGGCAAGGAGCTCGCCAATGCCTACTCTGAGCTGAACGACCCCATCGACCAGGAGGAACGTTTCAAGGAACAGATGCGCCTGGCAGACAAGGGTGACGACGAGGCAATGATTATCGACCAGGACTTCCTGCGTGCCCTCCAGTATGGCATGCCTCCTACCAGCGGTATAGGCATCGGCATAGACCGACTGGTGATGCTCATGACAGGCAAGACCTATATCCAGGAGGTTCTCTTCTTCCCGCAGATGAAACCGGAAAAGAAAGCTCCCCGCAGCAGTCAAGCCGAATGGGCAGCATTGGGCGTTGACGAAAAGTGGGTGCCCGTACTGAACAAATGCGGCTACTACCTGACCAGTGACATACGCGAGGTGAACCCACAGAAACTGCAGATGGATGTCTGCGGTGTGAACAAGAAATACAAGCTGGGCTACGACAATCCTAAAGTTGAAGAGTTTGCAGCCTGGATTGAGAAAGCCAACAAATAACAACCAAAGATACGCATCCTTATGTTCGATTGCGGTAAGATAGCCATCATCGGAGGAGGCAGTTGGGCGACAGCCATAGCCAAGATAGTAGTGGGACATACCCATCACATCGGCTGGTATATGCGCCGTAACGACCGGATTGAAGACTTCAGAAGGCTTGGTCATAACCCCGCCTATCTCGTGAGCGTACGCTTCAATATCGACGAGATTGAATTCTCCAGTGATATCAACGAGATAGTGCAGAAATACGACACCCTCGTATTTGTTACGCCCTCGCCCTATCTGAAGAACCACTTGCGCAAGCTGAAAGTACGCCTTCGCGACAAGTTCATCATCACCGCCATCAAGGGTATCGTTCCCGACGAGAACGTGGTATGTTCCGAATATTTCCATCAGGTTTACGATGTGCCCTATGAGAACCTCGCCTGCCTGGCAGGACCCTCCCACGCAGAGGAGGTAGCCTTGGAGCGTCTGAGTTATCTCACCGTAGGTTGCTCGGACCGCGAAAAAGCCAGCGCCTTCGCAGACATCCTGCGCAGCAATTACATCAAGACGAAAACCAGCGACGATGTGGTGGGTATAGAGTATTCCTCCGTCTTGAAGAACGTCTATGCCATTGCTGCCGGCATCTGCAGCGGACTGAAGTTTGGCGATAATTTCCAGGCTGTGCTCATGTCAAATGCCATTCAGGAGATGTCACGTTTCCTGAAATCCGTCCTTCCCATCGACCGTGACGTGGACGATTCGGCATACCTGGGCGACCTGTTAGTGACCGGCTACTCCAACTTTTCTCGCAACAGGGTCTTCGGCACGATGATAGGCAAAGGCTACAGTGTCAAGAGCGCGCAGATAGAGATGGAGATGATAGCAGAAGGTTATTTCGGCACCAAATGCATGAAGGAAATCAACCGCCACAGCCACGTCAACATGCCCATATTGGATGCCGTCTACAATATCCTCTACGAGCGAATCAGTCCGCAGGTAGAAATCAAGTTGCTCACAGACTCCTTCCGATGAAGGAACCCCAACTTGTCCATCAAAAAAATAACAATCATTTCAACATAGCATCTTATGAAGAATATCAGTTTAGACATTACAAAGGCTGCACAGTTTCTGAATGCCGGTGCAGTAGAGGCTTTTGAGCCCCAGGTAAAGGCTGCTCAGGAAGCCTTGGAAAACGGAACATGTCCAGGTAATGACTTTTTGGGATGGCTTCACCTGCCATCATCCATCACTCCTGCATTTATCCAAGAACTGCAGGATTGTGCCAATGTACTCCGCGCCAACTGCGAAGCCATCGTTGTGGCTGGCATCGGCGGCAGCTATCTCGGTGCACGCGCAGTTATCGAAGCCCTCGGCAACTCGTTTGCATGGCTGATTAAAGACCAGAAGAATCCCACCATACTCTTTGCAGGCAACAATATCGGAGAAGATTATCTTGCTGAACTAACTGACTATCTGAAGGACAAGAAATTTGGTGTCATCAACATATCCAAGTCGGGAACAACCACTGAGACAGCCCTCACCTTCCGTCTGCTGAAGAAGCAGTGCGAAGAGCAGCGCGGCAAGGAGGAAGCCAAGAAGGTTATCGTAGCCGTTACTGATGCCAAGCGTGGTGCTGCACGCACCTGCGCTGACAAGGAAGGCTACACCTCATTCATCATCCCCGACAATGTGGGCGGTCGCTTCTCTGTACTCACTCCCGTAGGTCTGCTGCCCATTGCCTGCGCCGGATTTGACATTGCCCAGCTCGTAGCCGGAGCACAGGATATGGAAAAGGCTTGTGCCATCGATGTACCCTTCAAGGAGAATCCCGCTGCCCAATATGCTGCCGTTCGTAATGCCCTCTACCAGCAGGCAGGCAAGAAGATAGAGATTATGGTGAACTATCAGCCTAAGCTCCACTTCATGAGCGAATGGTGGAAACAGCTTTATGGCGAGAGCGAGGGAAAGGACAAGAAAGGTATCTTCCCTGCATCCTGCGACTTCACGACCGACCTTCACTCTATGGGTCAGTGGATTCAGGATGGCGAACGCACCATCTTCGAGACAGTCATCAGCGTTGAACAGCCTAACAGAACCCTTCTTTTCCCCAATGACGAGGAGAATCTGGACGGCCTGAACTTCCTGGCTGGCAAGCGCGTTGACGAGGTGAACAAGATGGCAGAACTGGGAACCAAGCTCGCACATGTTGACGGTGGTGTGCCCAACATCCGTCTGACCATGCCTCTTCTGAACGAGTATTACATTGGACAGATAATCTATTTCTTCGAAATTGCCTGTGGCATTAGCGGTAATGTACTGGGAGTCAACCCATTCAACCAGCCTGGCGTTGAGGCATACAAGAAGAATATGTTTGCACTGCTCGACAAGCCCGGCTATGAAGCAGAAAGCAAGGCTATCAAAGAAAGACTTGCCAACGAATAAGCCCTTACAATGAATCAAGAACAAGTTATCAAGACATACTTGGAAAGACACGGCTTTGGGCAGTTTTGCCCCAAAGCCGTTCTTTTTGACATGGACGGCGTGCTCTACGACTCCATGCCTAACCATGCCCGTAGCTGGCACCGCTCTATGGAGGATTTCGGTATCTCCATGTCTGAGGCTGACGCTTATCAGTTTGAGGGTATGCGCGGATTGGAAACCATCAAGATATTGGCAAAAAAACAATGGGGTCGCGACATCAGCGACGAAGAGTCAGCAAGGATGTATGCAGAAAAATCACGCGTCTTCTCCACCCTTCCCGAAGCCGGCATCATGGAAGGAGTAAAGTCGCTGCAAGAGCGTATCAAGAGCATGGGTATGGAGATTGTGGTTGTGACAGGCAGTGGACAGCATTCACTGCTCAACAAACTGACACAGGACTTTGCTGGACTGGTACAGTCCCATCTCATCGTTTCCTGCTTCGATGTGTCGCGAGGCAAACCCCATCCGGAACCTTATCTGAAGGGGATGGAAAAGGTAGGAGTAAAACCTTGGGAAGCCATCGTGATAGAGAATGCACCCCTTGGCGTGCGGGCAGCAGTAGCGGCTGACATTTTTACCATCGCCGTAAACACGGGTCCCCTGCCCGACGAGATGCTGTCGGATGAGGGAGCCAACATGGTATTCAAAACTATGAAACAGGCAGAGGAATTCATTGCAGCAAACTGCGGAAGTCCCGTGAGCCTCTAAGCCGGAGCGACGATACCTATTATTATATAGTATTATTCTACGGTATCACGTGAGATGCTGACCGCCCCCATGCGAGAAATCTTGACCACCAAGGGAATATATTCATCCGTTTGGGGGTGGCTCACGCTTGCAGCGAAACGCAGTTCCTGATTATCTACCCTGTCGAAGACAAATCCCTCCAGAATGCCAGTCTTTCGGTAGTCATCATCCAGACACTTGTCGAAGCTCGCTTTGGTGAAGTTGCGTTGGAAGAATACGGAGCCGTCCTTACGGTAAATCACCAGTCGGATGGTATTGTCTATATATTTCTGTCCACCGTCATCCTTGACTACAGAAAGGCTGTCATCAGCTGTTCTGACCACTTCACACATATATTCATTTCCCAGCCATTCGATGGTCTTCGACTGGGTGTAATCTTGCATTTTCACCGGCGCGGCAGGAGCTTTCTTCTCTACCTTGGTCGTGATAATCACATCATTCTTTTTCTTTTCGCTGCAAGCAGCCACCGTCATGGCAATGACTGCCACGGTCAGTATATTTCGTACGGTTGTCATAGTCATAGATAGTTCTCTTATTTAGGATTTCTTTTCTTGTTTCGTTTACAAAAGTAATCATTATTCGCGAGAAAAAAGACAATCCTCCTCATTTTTTGAATCTTATCCTCTTACTTCATTCCTCGTATAGGGATAAATATTCAAAACTATTGCCGACAGCAGACAAATATCTTGCGAAAGCCTCCTTGCTGATTACCACGGTTCCCCTGCAATCGTTTGGATGGAAAGACAGGCTTTCGGCTTGCAGAAGGTTCTTGTCGAGAAACAGGTGTACATGATGCTCGGCATCGTTGATAAGTCCGAAAGGAGACACGCTTCCCGGTTCCAACCCGAGATAACGCATCATGCGTTCAGGCGAAGCAAACGAGAGTTTGCCGCAGGAAGGCAAACCTTTGGCAACCAAAGATGCTTTGAGACGATGCTCCAGGTCATGAATATCCAAATCATGGTCACAATGGAAACATACGAGGTAATGTCTGTTACCCTTGTGGTTGCGGAAGAAGAGGTTTTTGCAATGTACACTGCCGTCATCTTTCCACCATCTTTTAGCTTCCTCTATTGTTTTTCCCTCTGGATGGTGATACACTTCAAAGGGGATATCCCTTGCTTTCAGATAGTCCAGCACCCTTGTCTCCCTATCTGTCTGTCTGTTATCTGTCTCTTGAGTCATTTTGGTTCAATTTTGTCTTTCACTATCTTGTATGGTCTCTGTTCTGCTGTTTCACGTCAACAATTTGTGTTATTGCCATATCACGCAGAAGCCTGTTGTTTCAGGATATTTTGAAGTGCAAAAATAATAATTATTTTCTATATAACGTTCTTTTCGTCATGTTGAAAACACAATTTGTTGATATAAACCTGTCAATTTAAGATGGGTTTGTAACATCGACATATCAGTTTTGTTATATTTCCTTGGAGGCAGAGGGAGGCCATCATAGCCATCCCATGCAATGAGCGTGGGCATGTATCTATGACGACAAGCCTTTCGTTTTATATCGTATAAGAAGGTACATGCAAGCGCAATCGAATCATTGTTTGAGCGCAGTCAAACAATCGTTTGCTTGCTCTCGGACATTCATCTGAGTGCTGACGAATTACATTCGTTTTTATCCCCTACTTCATCCTGTCTGTAACAAGAGTCATGAGCATTGGTTTGGATGGCAAAAGCAATGATAAAACGGATTGAAGCAAATAAAAGCCTATATATGTTTGTAGATAAGCTTTTTTTTAGTACATTTGCATAGAATAATACCGAAAAACGATGTATTTTAACCATAACGACAAGAAGGCTCTGTGTTTTCTGACGGCACTGATTCTCATAGCCTCCCTGATGGTGTTTGTTCTGACAGAGGATGACGACACCATAGGGGAAGAGGTATTGACGACGGTTGCTGTCAATGACAGCACTTCCAGCAGGACAGAAGGAAGAGCCCATGCCAGCCGTCAGCCTGTCATTGGGGTGCCGGATGAAGACCTCAGACCTCGCGAACTGTTTGCATTCGACCCTAACACTGCCGACTCTACGGCATTGCTTCGCCTGGGACTTCAACCCTGGCAAATAAGAAACATTTACCACTATCGTGCCCGTGGCGGCATCTACCGCAAGCCATCAGACTTCGCCCGTCTGTACGGTCTTTCTGCCCATCAATACAAACAACTGTTACCCTACATCCATATTCACCCTGATTATACGATGACAGCCGCTGAATATGAAGAAAGTCTTCATCCCGAAGAAAAGAGCGAGCCCGAAAAGCGTCGTTCCAACAAACTGGCTGCCGGAGAACATATTGTTCTGAATACGGCAGACAGTGCCCAACTGACCCGTATTCCCGGTATCGGAAAAGGGTTTGCTCAGATGATACTCTACTATGGAGAACGTCTGGGAGGTTATGTCAGCGTTGACCAATTGGACGAGATTGAGGATTTTCCATCCAGTGCCAAAGCCTATCTCGTCATCTCCAACCCGACCCCACGCCGTATGAACATCAACAAGCTGACCGTGGGGCAGATGAAAAGACACCCCTACATCAATTTCTATCAGGCACGTGACATAGCAGAGCACAGGAGGCTTCACGGTCCTATCAGCAGTCTCCGGGAGCTGTCTTCCTTCCCCTCCTTCACTGCCTCCGACCTGTCCCGTCTGGAACCATACGTCTGCTTCCGCTAAATGGCACGGGGC
>CAMAHD010000023.1 GCA_945834405.1 uncultured Prevotella sp.
CCAATACTTGGTGCTTGTTTGCCAATACTTAAGACTGATAGCTGTTGCTGATTATTTCAGGTAGTCTTCGAAATACTGGGTGATGCGCTCATGTAGATGAACACTCTTGTGTCCCATCATGTTGTGTTCCTCTCCGGGATAGGCGAAGAAGTCGGGCTGTGTACCCTCTTCGGTACAGGCGTTGAGGAAGCTGAGTGCATGCTGTGGCACGACGGTGGAGTCGTTATATCCGATGATAATCTGCAAGCGTCCCTTCAGGTTCTTTGCCTGACTGAGCAGTGAGGTCTGGGCATAGCCCTCGGGGTTGTCCTGTGGTGTGCCCATGTACCGTTCGCCATACATCACCTCGTACCATTTCCAGTCGATGACGGGACCGCCAGCCACGCCCACCTTGAACACGTCGGGATAGTGGGTCATGAGCGAGATGGTCATGTAACCGCCGTAGCTCCATCCGTGCACGCCCATCCTTTCGGTATCGACGTAAGGCAGTGAGCGCAGGAATTCCACGCCCTTCATCTGGTCTTTCATCTCCTCCTGTCCCAGTCGGTGGAAGGTGACCTGCTCGAAGTCTCTTCCGCGGTTCTCGCTGCCTCTGTTGTCGAGGATGAAGACGATATATCCCTTCTGTGCCATGTAGGTTTCCCAGCTGCGGCTGTAGTAATGCCACGAAGCCTCGACGTTATGTGCGTGCGGACCGCCGTAGACATAGACGATGGTGGGGTATTTCCTGGCAGGGTCGAAGTCGGCAGGCTTCACCATGCGGTAGTAGAGGTCGGTGACTCCGTCGGCAGCCTTGACAGACCCCATCTCAAAGAGCGGCACGCTATATCCCTTCTCCTTCCAGGGGTCGGCAGCGGTGAGCAGCCGGGTGGTCTTGGCATTGGCGGTATTGACGAGGTTGATGTTGAGTGCCACGTCGGGTTCCGAATACTTGTCTACCATCCACTCTCCCGATGGCGAAAGGATGGCTCTGTGAACGCCCCTTCCGTTGTCGAGGTTGGTACATCCGCCGTCGTTCACGCTGATGGCAAAGAGGTTGCGCTGCAGGGGATGGTCTTCGTTGGTAGCCACGATGACCGTCCTTTTCTTCTCGTTGAAGCCATAGAACTGCATGACCACGTGTTCGCCCTGCGTCAGCTGTTTCACTTCCTTTCCCTCCACATTATATATATATAGGTGGTTGTAGCCGTCCTTCTGACTCTGCATGAGGAAGAGCTTGTGGTCCCATGGCAGGAAGACGATGGGGTGCAGGGGTTCTACGTACTTGTCGCTTGTCTCGCGGTAGATCTCGCCCTTCTTCTCCCCCGTCGGTGCATCGTATACCGCCAATCGGCAGTCGTTCTGCTTTCTGTTCAGCTCGAAGAGATAGATGCTCTGTGCATCGGGACTCCAGGCGATGTTGGTGAAGTATCTGTCGGTGGGGTCACCAGCCTTCAGATAGTGTATCTGCTTAGTTTTCAGGTCGTAGATGCCTATGGTGACGAGATGGCTGGTCATGCCCGCCATGGGATATTTGTCGGGTTGGTATTCAGCCGTCCGTGCGCTGATGTCTACCTGCGGATAGTCGGTCACCATCGACTGGTCCATCCTGTAGAAGGCGAAGCTCATGCCGTCGGGTGCCCAGAAGATGCCCTCCATGATGCCGAACTCGTTGCGGTGAACAGCCTGTCCGTATACGATCTCCCTGCTGCCATCGGTGGTCAGCTGTCGGCTCTCGCCCTCGGCGGTGGTCACCCACAGCTGATTGTCTCTGACGAAAGCCACCGCCCTCGACACTTTGTTCCAGTGGGCTTCACTCTCGTTGGCGGCAGGCTGTCGCCACGCCACCTGTTTCTTCTTCCAGTCGTAGAGTACTCTTTCCTTTCCGTTGTTCAGCAACACGAGGGTCTTGTCGGCATAGGGATAGGTGGCGTTCATGGCACTGTGCCAGCCCTCTCCCAGGTCGCTGACGCGCAGGGTAGTGCTTTTCTTTCCTGTCTTGGCATCGTAGAATCCCGTTTCTTCGGCATCCTGATACATCAGTCTGTCTCCCCACCAGGTGAGAAAGAGGTTCTGTGGTCTGAAGCTGTGGAAGTTGGTGCCCCCGAAGTTCAGGTCTTCGAGTGTGAACAGCTTCTGTGCAGCCGTCTGTTGCATAGCGGTAGTCATCAGCATGAGCATGAGTGTCAGTACCGTTCTCTTAATCCTCGTCATCATGTCTGTAGCCATTGTTGTTGCGTCTGTCCTTGTTGCGGTCGAAGCGTTTCTTGGCGTTGCCGCCCTTGTCGAAACGTTCGCGGCCTTCCTTCTTTCCGTAGCGTTCGCGTCCGCTTCTGTCAAAGCGCTCGTGTCCGCCCTTGTTTCCACTCCAGTCGTCGTAGTTTCGTTCGCGCCTGCCGCCCTTCTTGTCCTGCTGCTGGAAGGGTTTTCTCTCCAGCGAGTGGAACTTGAACGTGCGTATGTCGCTGTCTTCGTTCTCCTCCTGTTCGTCGAGTCGTTTCTTGAAGTCGCCGCGGTCTTTCTTGAAGCGTCTTTTCTCGCTCATCTGCTTCTTCTCCTCATCGGTCTGCACGATGCCGCCTTCGCTTCTGAAGTCCTTGAGCTTGCCGTCGAAGATCTGGTATTTTCTGAACTCACACTCCAGCGAGCCGTTGTAGAGCGGAATCTTGATGCTGGGTTTGAGTCCTATCTGCTCGAAACACTCCTCTCGATAGCTGAGCACCCATGCGTCGTTGTTGAGGAACTGGTGTTTGAGTCTCTCTCCAATCATGCGGTAGGTACCGAGCAGGTCGGGTGTGGAGATGCGCTCTCCGTAGGGTGGGTTCATGACGATGATGCTCTTGTTGGCAGGCTGTACGAAGTCCTTGAAGTCAGCCTCGTTGACGGTGACGTCGGCAGAGAGTCCTGCCGCCTTGACGTTGAGTCGGGCGGTGTTCACGGCCTTCATGTCTACGTCATATCCATAGACATGGTGCTTGAACTCCCTTTCCTGCGAGTCGTCGTTGTAGATCTCGTCAAAGAGATTGCTGTCGAAGTCGGGCCATTTCTCAAAGGCGAACTCCTTTCTGAAGACGCCCGGTGCGATGTTCCTGGCGATGAGTGCGGCTTCGATGACGATGGTACCGCTGCCACACATGGGGTCGATGAAGTCGGTGTCGCCCTGCCATCCCGTCATGAGTATCATGCCAGCTGCCAGTACCTCGTTGAGGGGTGCCTCCACGCTCTCCTGCCGGTATCCTCTTCGGTGCAGGCTCTCTCCGCTGGAGTCGAGGCTGAGGGTACAGTTGTCTTCAGCGATGTGCATATTGAGTCGTATGTCGGGATTGGCAACGCTGATGTTGGGTCGTTTACCCGTCTTCTCCCTAAACTGGTCTACGATGGCATCCTTCACCTTGTACGATACGAACTTCGAGTGTTTGAACTCCTCGGAAAAGACGACGGAGTCAACGGCGAAGGTCTTGTCGAGCGAGAGGTACTGCTCCCAGTCTATGGCCTTGACCTTCTCGTAGACGTCGTCGGCAGACAAGGCCTTGAAGTGGCTGATCGGTTTGAGGATGCGTATGGCGGTACGCAGCTGGAAGTTGGCTCTGTACATGGTTTCCTTGTCGCCTGTAAACGAAACCATCCGTCGCCCTATCTGGATATTGTTTGCCCCTAACTGGGTTAACTCTTTCGCCAACACGGGTTCCAGTCCCATGAAGGTTTTTGCAATCAGTTCAAATTCCTGTGCCATTGTTGAATTCTAAATCTATGTTGTCTGTTTTATCTTTTTTATATTTCTTTGTTCTCGGTTTGAGGTCGCTGGTCACCCACACGTTGGCTCCGATGACCGACCCCCTTCCGATGGTGATGCGTCCGAGGATGGTAGCATTGGCATAGATGACCACCTCGTCTTCGAGTATGGGATGCCTCGGAATGCCCTTGATGGGGTTTCCCTTGGCGTCGAGCGGGAAGCTCTTGGCTCCGAGGGTGACACCCTGGTAGAGCTTCACGTGGTTGCCGATGATGCAGGTGGCACCTATCACGACACCCGTTCCGTGGTCGATGGTGAAGTGGTGTCCTATCTGTGCGCCGGGGTGTATGTCGATGCCCGTTTCCGAATGTGCCATCTCCGTGAGTATGCGCGGGATGAGGGGCACGCCGAGCAGCATCAGCTCATGTGCAATGCGGTAGTTGGTGAGTGCCTTGATGACGGGGTAGCACGAGATGATCTCTCCGAGGTTGTCAGCGGCGGGGTCGCCGTTGTAGGCTGCCTCTACGTCGGTAGAGAGCACATGGCGTATGTCGGGCAGTCTTCCGATGAGCTGTGCGGCTATCTGCTGCGCCTTCTGCATGGCGGGATGCTCTCCGCTGAAGACGGGGTCGTCGTCCTGTCCCTGTTCGGCAAAACAGAGTCCGGCAAGAATCTGGTCGACGAGCAGTTTGTTCAGCCGCTCTATATTCACACCGATGTGGTATCTCATGGTTCGCATACTGACAGATGATTTTCCAAAAAATCCGGGAAAAATGATGGCTCTTGTCAGTTCTACTATCTCCTCCAGAGCCTTCGACGAGGGCAGAGGGTTTCCGTCTTTGTGTTGGTGAAAAAGCCCCTTCAGAGATTCTCTCTCCGAAAGCTTGTCAACCGTCTGTGTCAGCAAATTTGAAAAGCCGGGGGTGTTCATTTCTTTTTCAGTATCGTTTCATCAATCTTTTAAGAATGCAAAGATACTCAGAATCGCGAATATTACCAAAAGAAATGGCGAATAATTGTCTTTTTTCTTCTTTTTACAATAATTAGCACTTCAACCTTTTGCCATGTCGGGAATAAAGTGTACCTTTGCGGCAACCATAAAACCATAAATCTGAAACATTTCATTCTGCGCGTATGCCACAGGGATTGTTGTCGATATTGATGTCCATCGTTACCTGGCTTTCCAAAGGATATATATTGTTGCTACTGGCAGCAATATGTATCATTGTGGCATTGTTCATGCTGTTCCAGTTCCAGAGCAAGCGCAGGCGCGAGATAGAGCACGACCTGAAGCTCATCGACAGCGTGTCGCAGCACAACATCGAGTTCGAGCTGGTGCTCAAGGCGATGAAGCTGTCTACGTGGAAATACGACATCGCCACCGCCATCTTCACCAAGGAGACGGACTTCCGCAACGTTGCCGACCTGTATACCTCTGAGGAGAACATCCCCTTCCAACAGCTGCTCAGCGTCGTGGCGCCCTGGCACCGTGAACTGGTGGAGGAGGCGTTCCGGACAATCTCTGAGGGCGAGAAGGAGACCTTCCACATCATCTTTCAGATGAAGGGACGGCACAACGACGTGCTCTACTGGATAGAGTCTCATGCCACCGTGGCAGAGGCGACGCCCGAAGGCAAACCGATACGGCTGGTGGGCACGAGCACCTGCATCGACAAGCGCAAGGCTCTGGAAGACGAACTCATACGCGCCCGTAACAAAGCGGAGGAGAGCGACAAGCTGAAGTCGGCCTTCCTCACCAACATCGGCCATGAGGTTCATACACCGCTCAATGCCATCGTGGGTTTCTCAGAGATGCTGCCCCAGGCCGAAACGGAAGAGGAACGGCAGGAGATGCTGCGCATCATACACGAGAGCAACCAGCAGCTGCTGAAGATTTTCGACGACATGGTACTGCTCTCCGAACAGGCAGCCTCGGGCAAGTCGGACAACCTCGAAATGGAGATGGTTGACATAGGCAAGCTGATAGAGGAGAGCGCACGCCAGTTCAGTGCGGAGAACAAGAACGAACAGGTTGCCATCTATACGCACATCACGACGGGCGACGCAAAAATCAAGACCAACTGCAGCCGCCTGTCTACCATCCTGAGCCATCTGTTAGACAACGCACTGAAGTTTACCGAGCGGGGTTCCGTCACCATAGGCAGTTCCTGGCAAGAGGGCGACATGCTGCGCATCTTCGTGAAAGATACGGGCATCGGCATTGCACGTGAAGACCAGGAGCGTATCTTCGAGAGTTTCACGAAGCTCAACTCCTTCACCCAGGGCATGGGTCTGGGTCTGTCCGTCTGCCGCACCTTCACCTACAGTCTGGGCGGATCCATCGGCGTGGTTTCCTCGCCCGGTGTCGGCTCCACCTTCTGGGTAGACCTGCCTCTGTCGTGACGCGGCGGCAGGCCATGTCGTGGCGGCATCGCGGCGGCTGAACTTCACTTTTCATCATTCCTTCTTGTTCCTGTAACCGTTCTGTAACATCTGTTATTTACTTTTGCAAACAAAAAAACAAAAGTAGATATCAGATGGAATTGTTTTATTTAGTGATTGTCGTTTTCCTGCTCATACTGGCAGTGTTCGACCTTTTTGTGGGTGTCAGCAACGATGCCGTGAATTTTCTTAACTCAGCCATTGGTGCCAAGGTGGCACGCTTCCGCACGGTACTGGTCATCGCGTCGGTAGGCGTGGTGGCAGGCGCCGCCATGAGTGCCGGCATGATGGACGTGGCCCGCCATGGCATCATGCACCCTGCCGCCTATACCTTCCACGAGGTGATGACGGTGTTCCTCGCAGTGATGGTGACCGATGTCATCGTGCTGGACATGTTCAACACGCTGGGGCTGCCCACCTCTACCACCGTCTCGCTGGTGTTCGAGCTGCTGGGCGGCACCTTCATCCTCGCCATCCTCAAAATCAATGCCGACCCGTCGCTCTCGATAGAGATGCTGCTCAACAGCGACAAGGCGCTGAGCGTCATCATCGCCATCTTCGTCAGCGTGGCCATCGCCTTTGCCGTGGGCACGCTGGTGATGTGGCTGTCGCGCGTGGTCTTCACCTTCAGCTATCAGAAACACCTGCGCTATACGGTGGGCATCTTCGGCGGTCTGGCATGTACGATGCTGGCCTACTTCATCTTCATCAAGGGGCTGGGCAAGTCGCCCATGATTACCGCCGAGACGCGCCAATGGGTGGATGCCAACACGTCGATGCTGCTGGCGGCCACCTTCGTGGCTTCCACTGCCGTCATGCAGCTGCTCCACTGGCTGGGCGGCAACGTGTTCCGCTTCACCGTCCTCCTCGGCACCTTCGCTCTGGCGATGGCTTTTGCGGGCAACGACCTGGTGAACTTCATCGGTGTGCCCATGGCAGGTCTGGACTCCTACCGCGACTTCACCGCCAATGGTGGTGGCGATGCCAACGGCTTCCACATGCTGTCGCTGATGAGCTCTGCCAAGACTCCCCTGCCCTATCTGATGCTGGCAGGCGTGATCATGATCGTGGCGATGGCTACGTCGAAGAAGGCTCAGAACGTGGTGAAGACGAGTGTCGACCTGGCACGTCAGGACGAGGGTGAGGAGATGTTCGGCAGCTCGCGTGCCGCCCGCAGCATCGTCCGCGCATCGCAGGAGCTGGGTGCCGCCGTGCTGCGTATCGTTCCGCGCCCCGTGATGCAGTGGATAGACAGCCGCTTCCAGAAGGAGGATGCCGTGCTGAGCGACGGTGCCGCCTTCGACGTGGTACGCGCAGCGGTCAATCTGGTGGTAGCCTCCCTGCTCATCATCGTGGGCACCAACTTCAAGCTGCCCCTCTCTACGACCTATGTCACCTTCATGGTGGCCATGGGCAGCAGCCTTGCCGACCGTGCGTGGTCGAGAGAGAGTGCCGTGTTCCGCGTGACGGGTGTGCTGTCGGTCATCGGCGGCTGGTTCATCACTGCCGGCGTGGCTTTCGTGGCGTGTGCCACGGTGTGTCTCATCATGCACTTCGGGGGGTTCGTGGCGATGTTCGCGCTGATGGCACTCGCCATCTTCCTGCTGGTGCGCTCTCAGCTGGCATTTGCGCGCAAAGCCCGTCAGGAACGCCAGGACGACGTGTTCCGGCTGATGATGCGCACACGCGATGCGGAGATCGTATGGGACCTGCTGCTCAAGCATGTGTCGCGCACCCAAAGCTTTGTGGGTCGCTTTGCCCTGCAGCAGTACGAGGCGATACTCAACGGACTGGCAGATGAAGACTGGCGCGGACTGGCACGCAGCAAGAAGGCGCTGGACAACGAACAGGAAGAGCTGAAACGCTACCGGCGCAAGGAGCTGCTGGCTTTCAGGCGCATACCCGAAAAGACGGCTGTCGAGCGCAACACCTGGTATCACCTGGGCGTGAACAGCGACATGCAGTTCATCTACTGTCTGAAACGTATGCTCGACCCTATCAAGGAACATGTAGACAACAATTTCAATCCCATTCCCAAGACGTACATGGACGAATTCCGACAGGTGCGCAGTCAGGTTACCGACCTGATGCAACGCACGGAGACGATGCTCTCAGCCATGCGTTTCGACGAGTACGACGCGGTGCTCACCGAGGCTGATGCGCTGAAAGACCAGCTGTCCATCCTTCGCAAGCAACATATCGACCGGCTGCAGCAAGACCATGATCCGGGCAACATGAAGATTTCGCTGGTATATTTGAATATCCTGCAGGAGACGCAGGAGTTCCTCAGCATCATGCGCCACCAGCTTCGCGCTATGAACCGCTTCTGCGGGAACAACTGACGAGATAGTTTCTCGCCTCCTCGATGATGGTGTCGATGCCCCGGGCCGTGTCCTCGTCGCTGAGCTGACAGGGTATGTCGGGGGCGATGCCGAACTCGGTAGACTGTCCCTCTCTGTCGGTCATGGGACAGGCTGAGAAACGTACCGACCAGCCGTTGGGCAGCGAACTGCTGAACGGCATACCTGCTCCGCCCCCCGTCCAGTCACCGATGATGATGGCACGGGGGGCGCAGCGCATGTATTTGACAAACTCGTTGGCTGCACTGTACACCTTCCTGTTGGTCAGCACCGCCACGGGTTTCTGCCACCTCAGGTTGGACGAGGGCTGCAGTATCTGTTCCTTCCAGGGAGAGAAGTCGCTGTGTCCCTTGCCCGTCTTGTGTGCGATATATCCTACGAGCGTAGGTTCGTTGATGAAGCGTGCCGCCAGCTTTTCGGCATTGGTCAGGTTGCCGCCCGAATTGTTGCGCACGTCGATGATCAGTCCGTCGCAGAGCATCATGTGGAGGAGCATCTGGTCGGTATTTCCCTCGCCGATGCCATCCTGAAAACTCTCGTAGCAGACATAGCCTATGTTGTCGTCGAGGATGCGGTATTTCAGTCCGGCAGCGATGCGGTAGTCGGTGCCGAGATAGCGGCGCAGCAGGCTGTCGGAGAAGTTGGCAGGATAGTTCTCATACCAGCTCCAGTAGCGCCCGAAGTCGTAGACGGACGAGAGGTTGACATGTCCGTCGCGCAGTTCGGCAAGCATGTCGGTAAGCACCTCGAAGAGCTGTTCTTCCGTCATCTGGCTGTTGACGCGCTGCCTGTATTTCTCGTAGACGGCATCCCAGTCCAGTCCGTATTCCTGCTTTTTGTAGTCAAAGAAACAGTAGTGTTCGTCGACGATGGTCCAGAGGGCTTCGAAGTTGCCCTCGTTGGTGTCGGCATACTCCTCCTCGTCTACACAGGCGAGGGGCAGACAGAGCGTGAGCAGCGGCAGGAGCAGCGGCAGGAGTCGCGCAAGGAAGTGCGGCAAGGGATGTTGATGGAAGGATGGGTTCATAGGATTCGGATGTTTTTGACGATGCCCAGCATGAATCGGTGTGAATAGACATGCTGTCTGAGGCTGTTGACCTTGGCCTGTCGGCAGTCGCCGAGATAGCCCAGGCGCAGGCTTGTTTTCTTGCCGATGCCGAGGTCGAGGGTGAGCAGCTGTCTGAAGTCGGGTGCGGTGACGAAGGTGACGGGCACGATGTTGTGGTCGTAGTCTCCACGAGAGAAGATCTCGTAGTACGACTGTCCGTAGTTGGGACTGAAGAGTATGCCTGCCAGGGGCAGTTCGAGCTCGTAGCGGAGCGTGGCTGGCAGCCGGAAGAGCCGGAAGCTGTAGGCGGCGGTGGCGGCAGGCATGAGCTGTAGTGCGAGCCGTGCCTGTGCCGGGTTGTTGCCTTGGTGGGTGTTGTAGATGAAGCCGACGAGCGCCGACGCTACGCCTCCTGCCTGCAGCCTGAGCCTGCCGTCGAGCAGCTGCCACTGGTGCAGCTTTCCCCACAGCAGCTGGTAGCTCATTTCGAGGTCGCTGAACTGTTTGGCGCGGTCGTCGGCAAGGGCGAGATGTGCCTGATGCTGTATCAGGGTGGACCAGTCTTTGCCCCGGCGGCTCCGTTCGCTCGTGGCGAGATAGGTGATGCCCGTTCCCGAGAAATGTTCCTGCGAGAGATAGGTGTCAAGGATGTCGCTGACACCCACACCTATCATATAGGCGTTGGTGCGCAGGCGAGGCTCCTCCTGGGCACGTACCTCCATGGACAGGGTCGGCAGCAGCGCCAGCAGCAGCGTTGCCGCCAGCAGCTGCATGGTCGGCAGTCCGAGGGTCGGCAGTCCGAGGGTCAGCATCCGCCCTGCGCCTTGTCGCCCGGTTTTAAGTGTCCTTCTCATCCTTCCCTTCCTCCTGCTTGTCTGTCAGGTCAAAGAAATTGAGCTGTCCCGTCAGTTCGTCGATAACCTCCTGCTGGCTCTTGCCTGCATCGGGGTCGAGGTTTTCGGGGGTGTTGTCGGTCTCTGCCTCCTGTTCGTCGCTCTCTGCCAGTGTCTCCTCACCGGGCAGGGGGTCCTGCAGTTCGATACGGTCTACGGCGAGGGTGGTGAGTCGTTTTCCCTTGGCTTTGAAGCTCTTGGTGCCCACGTATTCGGTGGCGTCGATGTCCAGTGGGGCGCGGCTGCTGTCGTTGCCTCCATAGTAGAGTCGCAGGCGCGGATGTGTCTGGTCGGTCAGCAGCAGCAGGCGGTTGTTGGGGTTCTCGCCCAGGTAGTTCTGCTTGCGCCGCGTGGCTTCAAGGGTGAAGCGTTTCAGGTAGGGGTAACCGTCGTTGTCGGCATCGAGCAGCACGGCTGTCCATACCTTGTTGGGGCGGTATTTCTCGATGCGTTCGATGTTGTCTTCATAGTGGTTGTTGGCATCGAAGTTGGTCAGATAGAACTCTGCCGTCTTCAGTACGACGAGAATCATGTCGGTGTCGTTGAACTCGCCGAGCAGGATGCCATGTTCGTCGTAGTTCAGACGGTTGACATCGGGGTCGAACCATACCTGCCGTCCGCCCAGGGTAGAATGTCCATGACTCTTCAATCCGATGCGGCTTATCTCCTTCTTCGTCAGGATGTTACCCTGCGAGTTCCTGCCTTTGATGGCTATCTCTGAAAAGTCTTTTTCGAGGAAGATGGAAGCCTTGCGCCGGGTGTTCACCGATGCGGGGTCGAGGGTCACCTTGATCACCTCTGCCTCGCCGTTGGGGTTGGCGGTGAAGTAGATGATGCGCGAGCCGGGCATTCCCTGCGTGATGTTGTATTCACGGTCGCGGGTGACAGCCGACACGTAGAAGCGCTTGATATAGTGGAAGCCGCCCTTGCCGTTGCGGTAGACGACGTTGTAGATGGTTCGCTTGTCGTTGCGCTTGAAGACGGCGAGGTGGATGATGTTCTTGCCCACGAAAATCTTATCTGCCACCTTCACTACCTTGAACTTTCCGTCGCGGTAGAAGATGATGACATCGTCGATGTCGGAGCAGTTGCAGACAAACTCGTCTTTCTTCAGTCCCGTACCGATGAAGCCTTCCTGTCGGTTGATGTAGAGCTTTTCGTTCGCCTCCACGACGGTGGCGGCTTCGATGGTGTCGAAGTTGCGTATCTCCGTCTTGCGGGGGAAGTTCTTGCCATACTTGTCGAGGAGGAACTGGAACCAGTTGGCTGTCACCTCTACCATGTTGTTCAGGTCGCGCTCTATCTCCTCTATCTCCGCCTGGATGCGCGCCATGAGTTCGTCGGCCTTGTCTTTGTTGAACTTCAGGATGCGCTGCATCTTGATTTCCAGCAGTCGCAGGATGTCGTCCTTGGTCACTTCGCGCACGAACTGTGGATAGTATGGGGTGAGTCGCTCGTCGATGTGTTCGCAGACGGCATCGACGTTGGGCGCTTGCTCAAACTTACGGTCTTTGTAGATTCGTTCTTCGATGAAGATTTTTTCGAGCGATGCGAAATGGAGCTGTTCCAGCAGTTCGTCGCGGCGTATCTCTAATTCCCGGCGCAGCAGTCCCATGGTGCGGTCGACGCTGTGGCGCAGCACGTCGCTGACGGTGAGAAACTGGGGTTTGTCGTCCTTGATGACGCAGCAGTTGGGCGAGATGTTCACCTCGCAGTCGCTGAAGGCGTAGAGCGCGTCGAGGGTCTTGTCCGAGCTGATGCCCGGTGCCAGATGAATCTGTATCTCCACTTCGGCGGCGGTATTGTCGTCTACCTTTCGTGCCTTGATCTTCCCTTTCTCGATGGCTTTGAGGATGCTGTCGATGAGCGACGAGGTGGTTTTGCCGAAGGGTATCTCGCGGATGACGAGGGTCTTGTTGTCTAATTTCTCTATCTTCGCACGTACCTTGACCACTCCTCCGCGCTGTCCGTCGTTGTATTTGGACACGTCGATGCTGCCTCCTGTCGGGAAGTCGGGATAGAGCGTAAACGGCTGACCGTGAAGATACTGTATGGCAGCAGTACAGAGTTCGCAGAAGTTATGGGGCAGGATTTTCGACGACAGTCCCACGGCTATACCCTCCGCTCCCTGCGAGAGCAGCAGGGGGTACTTGACGGGCAGGGTGATGGGTTCCTTGTTGCGGCCGTCGTAGGACAGCTGCCACTCGGTGGTCTTCGGGTTGAAGACGGTGTCGAGGGCAAACTTCGAGAGTCGTGCCTCGATATATCGGGGTGCTGCGGCGCGGTCGCCCGTGAGGATGTTTCCCCAGTTTCCCTGCGTGTCGACGAGCAGGTCTTTCTGGCCGAGCTGCACCAAGGCATCGCCGATGGATGCATCGCCGTGGGGGTGGAACTGCATGGTGTGTCCCACGATGTTCGCCACTTTATTATATCTGCCGTCGTCCATACGTTTCATCGAATGGAGTATGCGTCGCTGAACGGGTTTCAGACCATCCTCGATATGCGGAACGGCACGTTCCAGAATGACATACGAGGCATAGTCCAGAAACCAGTTCTGGTACATGCCGCTGAGGTGGTGAACTACGGAGGCATCAAACCTGTTCACGGGCTTGTAGTCGGAATGGCTTTCGGCTTGCGTTTGTTCTTCTTCCTCGATAGGTGTATCTAAAAATTCGTCGTTTTTGATTTCGTCGTCGCTCATGTTTTTTCTTGTTTCAGGGAATCTTTTGCAAATGTACAAAATTTTCAGCTAAAACGCGCGGTTATTGTCAAAAAGATTTTTATTCGGCATGTTGAAGTGATGCTCTTTGGGTATTGAGAATGTTTTTTTGAACAGCATTTCCCAGCAATTAAACAACAATTATAATTATTTACGAGAATTCGCGGTACATTCATGATAATTCGCGTTAACCAAAGACAGTCAACGAAATGTTGTTATCAGTTGTCCCTGTTGTCGTTAATATATAAAAACGACAACTGAAACAACAAAGACAACATAGACAAGAGTTAATAAACCACCATTATACGACATGGGCATATAAATAACAACAAGACAGGCAATTACATCATTTATGATAACTTACGAATCTTGAATATCTTGTTTTGAAAATCTGGAAGGAGACACACCGAACAGCGTACTGAAACACCGGGAGAAATAGCTGACCGAAGAGAAACCGCAGGCATAGCTTATTTCCGTGACACTGAGGCGACCCTCGCGCAGCCACTCTGCCGCCCGTCGAAGCCTGATGGTGCGGATAAATTCTGAAGGTTTCTGTCCCGTCAGCGCCTGTATCTTGCGATAAAAAGTCATGCGGCTCATGCATAGCTCACTGCTCAGCTGTTCTACGGTATAGGCTTCATCGCTGAGATGGTTCTCCACGCACGCCATGGCACGCCTGAGCCACTCTTCGTCGGCTGACGGAAGGGTATCTTCGTCGGCTGGCTGAGGCACGACAGTATCCTTACCTTCCACTCCCACCGAACTCTTCAGCTGCTCGAGGAAGAGGCGACGCTGGCGAAGAAGGAAGATATTATACACGAGCAGAAAAACAAAACTCATCGCTAACAACACATAGACAACCCACATCCAGCAGCTGTTCAGCCACGCGGGCAAACGGTCGGATGCGGGCGCTGACGGAGCTGACCAGCGGCTCATCGTTTGCGTCTCTGCCAGTTCTATCGTATATACCCCTTCCTCCTGACGGCTCTGCTGCTGCAGGGTATGTCGCTGCGTGTCGTAGAGGCGCACGTACCTGTCGTAGAGCAGCAACAGTCGACCGCAGCTGTCGGTTGTCATCGCCCTGACGGCATCGCCCCACTCGTTGGAGCCATAGGCATCGCTTTCCATCCGCCCTTCACGCCAACGGAACAGTTCGCCAAAGATGGTTGCCATCCAGAGCGTGCCATCGGGCGTAAAACTCATCGCCGAGACATCCTTAGTCGGGCTGACTACCACCTCCTCGCCTCGCCTTTCTTTACGGCGTATGTCCTTTCCCGTACTGTACCAGAGGGTACCATCGGCAGTGACAGCCACGGCATAAGGTCGAGCCGACAGCTGCCAGTCGGTGCGCAGCGAGTCTGCCATGCTCGTTGTCAATACCCTTCCCTTGAACCAGCGCTCCCCCTCATGGGCAACCAAAGCATAGCAGTCACCCCGACCATCAGCCACCAAGAGGTTTCCGCGCCTATCCTTCGTCACGCGCCGGAAATCAACGCTGTCGGGCCACTCGGCTGACAGCTGTCTGAACCTTCCGCCGACAAGGAGCAGTCTGCCGCCCTCCCACTGCTGGCAGCAGAGCCTGCCCTGCCCGTCTTGGCAGAGCCGGAAGATGTACTTGTCGCCCGTTGGGTACACGCTGAGACACTTGCCCTCGCCATCGAACTCGTAGACCTTGCGGTTGGCTGTAAGCCAGCAGTGACCATCGGCAGTGACGAGCATGTCGTCCACGCGCGTTTCATCCACCTCTGTGAGACGACTGATGGTATAGTCGCGCTTGTCGAGCAGATGTGCGCCATGACTGGTACCGATGAAGATACGACAGCCCGACTCGGCAAGACAGAGCACGGTATTGCTGCCGAGCAAATCCTGATGGTCGGCATCCGAGCGGAACACCATCACCTGGCGACCATCGTCGCGACATACGCCACCGCCATCGGTGGCATACCAGAGGTAGCCCTCGCTGTCCTGCATCACATACAGCACCCGGTCTGCCGACAGCTGCTCGCGGTGGGGAAGCGTCTGGCGTTGGCAGGTCTGAGCAGTTGCCGCCATTGCCCAAAAAGTCAGGAAAAGGGTTATCAGCTTGTTTTTCATCGATGTCTTAAGGTTTTTCACGTGCAAAGTTACATATTTTCAAACGATTGTTACACAGCTGAAAAGCACTTTTTCGCTTTTTTAGTACTTTTGCCGCCGAAAACAAACTATTGATTTTTATGATAACTATGAAAAAAATTCTTTTCTTATGGGTCGTAGCACTATTGACGCTGACCCAGGCCTACGCGGCAGACGGAGAAAGTCCCGTCATCAACAACGACACGTTCTGGAAAACCACTTCGGGAAGTTACATCTTCAGTCAGGGTGGTGGCATCTTCCGCTTTCCCGATGCCGAGGGGGTTGAACATTACTACTGGTATGGCGTAAAATACCAGGAGGCGGTGGACTACTGTCCCAAGGCACTGGCAGGCAGCAAGAGCAACATCACGAACTTCCTGGCCGTGACCTGCTATAAAAGTGACGACCTGGTCAACTGGACCTTCGTCAACGACGTGCTGACACCTGCCTCGGCAGGCTGGGCGTACTGGGTGGGACGACTCGGCGTTGCCTACATCGAGGAAGCCAAGAAATATGCGCTGCTCGTCCAATACAACGACAATGTGCTCGTGGCAACCTGTGATACGCCTACAGGTAACTTTGAACGACATCAACAAATAGACATGACCGACATCATCGGCACTCCAAACACGGGCGACCAGACCGTATTTACCGACCCCGACACGGGTAAGTCGTACCTGTGCTACAGCTATGGCAAGGGCCGAGGACGCATCTACCTGTCGGAAATAGGGGTGTGCGAGAACGGTAAAATCGGACTGAAGGACTGCCATCAGATATACAAAGGCTCGGGAAGAGAGGGCGACTGCATGTTCAAATACAAGGATAAATATTATGTGTGTGCAAGCGACCTGTACGGATGGAATGCCTCCAACGTCTACTACCTTGAGTCGAGCAACATCTACGGTCCCTATACCCCCACCAACAGCATGCAGGTGATGCCGGGTTCGGGAGATGACTACGGCCACGTCACGCAGACGGGATTCTTCTATACCGTGAAGGGCACGAAGGAGGAAACGGTCATCTACTGCGGCGACCGCTGGGCGGGCTTTGCTGGCAACGGCAACGGTTTCAACCAGTGGTGTCCCCTGTCCTTTGTCGACGGAAAACCGTATTTCAATTCGCTCACTCAGTGGCACCTGAACGCCGAGACAGGCGAATGGCAGGTAGGCAAGGACAACAACTACGTGAAGAACTTCAGCTTTGACGCCGACCGCGTGAGCATTCCCAGCGGCAACAAACCTGTACAGGATTTCCTGCGCGGATGGACCACGGAGGTGAAGAAAGGAAACAAGGTGGCTGTCAACGATGCCAACTCGCCCGTGCTCAACGGCAAGAACAGCAGTACCGACAGAGCCATCGTCATGGGCAACTACTGCCTGAACATCGCCGACAAGGTGGATTTTACACGAAATGTCTACCAGCATATCAGCTCTACGGCACACGTGCCTCTGAACGACGGCATCTATACGATGACGGCCTATGCCAAGACGGGAAGCCGCTTCAAGGAACTCTACATGTACGCTACGAGCGGAGGCGAAACAGTGAAGACCGACATCAACCTGGCGGACGGACAATGGCATCTCTATACCCTCGGCAACGTCGCAGTGAAGGGGGGACACGTGCAGGTAGGCTTCTATGCCGACGGTGAGGCTGACATGTGGTGTCTCGTAGACGACGTCACACTCGTCATGGATACACCGACAGAGGAAGACAAGAACCTGCCCATCGAGATGAACAGCTATCCCAACTCGGAAAACGTATCGTACATGGACGGCACCATGACGTTCTACTTCAACCAGAAAATCCAATACACAGGAGGGGCTACGCTCAACGGAAAGGACTTCGAACGCATCACCAACACCACGACAGCAGGCTCGGCTCTATCGGTCAGCTACGAGGCTCTGAACATCCATACCGACTATACGCTTACCTTCCCCAAGGGTTCAGTCAGCAGCACCGATGGCACGAAGACCCTGGAAAAGGACATCACCTTCCACTTCACTACCTGTGACTACGGACTGCTGGAAAACATCAACGAAAAACACAAAGGAAGGGCGGCTCCGCTACCTATCAACTTCCAGCCCTTTGATGTCGTCGGTCTGCTTGAACGCGAAAACGGAACCACACAGGAGAGCAGCAACGAACACCCACACTGGGTGCAAGTGTCGGGAGAGAAGACTGCCGAAAAGGCGGAGTTCACCAAGACGAGCGACAAGATCATGACCTTCTTCCAGACTGCTTCGCCAAAGATGCGACTGCAGGCAGACTATAGCGGCGACGGCTATGTGGAATTCAAGATTCAGGAGACACGCAATGCCGACGTGATGCCGAGCTGGCGTACCATACGTGTGCTGCGCGCCGAAGATTTCCCCTTCGACGAGGTGCTTCCGCTGAACAGTGAGACACGCTTCATCAAACTCACAGCACCGGCTCTGACAGGACAGGTGACGGTGAAAGAGTTCCGCGTGGCAGATGAAAACGGGGAGGGACTGGACGATATGAGCCTGTCGGTAGAGGGTATCACTAACCACCATGCCACACGTACCGAGTATTTCAAGCTCTCAGGCGAACGACTGACCGCCCCGACACAGGGTATCTGTCTGATGCGCCACATCTGTGACGACGGCAGCGTGAAAACTGAAAAAGTCGTTCTGAAATAGTACGTAAGCAACGCAGGCGATGAGGAAATCGTATTTTTAATAGCTCCTTGAAAAAAAATGAACGAAAAGGAAACGGAAGAAAGATTTTTTTGTTACTTTTGCAGCGACTTTTAGATTATTCAAAATGGTAGAAAAATACGATTTTCTCATCATCGGCGCTGGCGTTGCCGGGATGAGCTACGCACTCAAAATAGCAAAGGCCAAAAAAGGAAAGATATGCATCATCTGCAAAACCTCGCTCGACGAGGCTAACACGTCATTCGCACAAGGGGGAGTGGCTTCGGTGACTAACCTGAAGCTGGACAACTTCGACAAGCACATCGAGGACACAATGATTGCAGGCGACTATATCTCGGACCGCAAGGCTGTGGAGCAGGTGGTGAGGAATGCCCCAGAACAGATTCGTGAACTCGTAGAATGGGGCGTGAACTTCGACCGCAAGGAGAACGGGGAGTTTGACCTGCACCGCGAGGGCGGACACTCAGAGTTCCGCATCCTGCATCACGCCGACGACACGGGAGCTGAAATACAGCGCGGCCTGATGGCGGCAGTGCGCAACAACCCTTACATCACCGTGAAGGAAAACCACTTTGCCGTGGAGATTATCACCCAGCACCACTTGGGGGCAAGGGTGACACGCCGTACGCCTTATATTAATTGTTATGGTGCATACGTGCTGAACCCCGACACGCAGAAGGTGGATACTTACCTGAGCAAGGTGACGGTGATGTGTACGGGCGGCTGCGGTGCGGTATATCAGACAACTACCAACCCCGTCATCGCCACTGGCGACGGTGAGGCGATGGTGTATCGCGCCAAAGGAACCGTGGCAGACATGGAGTTCGTTCAGTTCCACCCCACGGCACTGTATCATCCAGGAGAGACGCATCCTGCCTTCCTCATTACGGAAGCAATGCGCGGATATGGCGGCATTCTGAAATTGCCCAACGGCGAGACTTTCATGGAGAAATATGACGAGCGGCTGAGCCTCGCCCCGCGTGACATCGTGGCAAGAGCCATCGACAAGGAGATGAAGATTCACGGTCTTGACCACGTCTGTCTCGACGTAACCCATAAAGACCCCGAAGAGACTCGAAAGCACTTCCCGAATATTTACATGAAATGCAAGTCGATGGGGATTGACATCACGACCGATTACATCCCCGTTCGCCCTGCTGCGCATTACATGTGCGGAGGCATCAAGGTGGACTTGAACGGACTGTCGAGCATCGAAAGGCTCTATGCCCTCGGCGAATGTGCCTGCACCGGTCTGCACGGCGGCAACCGTCTGGCGAGCAATTCGCTCATAGAGGCTGTGGTCTATGCCGATGCCGCCGCCAAGCACTCACTCGCACATGTGGATGATTACGACTTCAATGAGCAAGTGCCGGCATGGAACGACGAGGGTACGCTGACCAACGAGGAGAAGGTGCTTATCACACAGAGTATCAAGGAGGTAGGACAAATCATGTCGAACTACGTAGGCATCGTGCGCAGCGACCTGCGCCTGCATCGCGCCTGGGACCGTTTAGACATGCTGTATGAAGAAACGGAACGACTCTTCAAGCGCGTCAAGGCAAGCCGTGACATCTGTGAGCTGCGCAATATGATAAACGTAGGATATCTCATCACCCGTTGGGCACTGGAGAGAAAGGAATGCCGCGGTCTGCACTTCACCACGGACTATCCGCTACATGCCTACGACGCAAACTGAGGTTTTTGGCGACAGTTCTGAATCATTATTCTGAACCGACAGCTCTGAATCATTATTCTGCGCCTAAAACCACCATTTTGGAATACTCTCTCTGACAATCCCTGACGGCTTCGAGGGCTTTTTCCTCGGCATCGTAAAAAAGGGATTCGGAGAGGAGGTAGTCCGTAACGCTTATCTCGCCGGCCTGCAACGCCTTGCGCAGGAGATGAGCATTGTTGGACGTTGCCACCAGCATACGGCGGCAGTCCAATGCCACCTCACGTAGATTTTTTGTTTTATCGTAGAGCTGCGCTGCCTCCGCACGGAAGCGTAGCTCTGCTTCTTGTTGGCGCAAACCTGCCGCCACAGACGCTGCCTTCGCCCGGCGAACCTTGTTCTTGTTGCTCCACAAAGGCACGCTGAGACCCACGGTAATACCCTGGAAATGTTCGTCCATCACCTTTTCGGAAAGATATCCCACACTGACACGGGGCAGCCCTTCCTGACGGCTGAGGGTCAGCTCATCGCGACTGCTGAGAACCTCCTCGCGGGCAAGGGACAAGAGAGGACTGACAGCAGACACGGCGGATTCCCACTCGGCGTAAGTAGCTGGCAACGAAGGAATTTCCAGACTGTCCAACACTATCTCCAAAGGTTCGCCGCCATTGTAGAACGTCAGCTGTCGGCACAAGACTGACCAGTCGGCAAGCAGGAGAGACGAACGAGACTCCAGCTGACGGAGGTTCAGCTGCATGTTGCGCACGTCGAGGATGGTACACTCGCCACGGTCTAGCAAGCGCTGCTGCAACGCTGCCAACTCGCGCATGTTGCTGACACGCTGTGCCATCAGCTTCATCATGCCCCGGGTATAGATGGCATCGACGACACACTGACGCAACTCGAGACGAAGCTGCTGGCGGTCAACAAGATAACGGCTCTCTGCCTGACGGTTCTTACCACGAGCCAAACGGCGACGACTGCCACTGAGCGTCGCCACATCGAACGACTGACTAACACTTACATCCGTGCGGTGGCCTATCGTACTGGGAGAACCCCACAGATAACCCAACTCTACCTCGGGGTCGTCGAGCTGAATGCCCGTCAGGTTCTCTATACGCTGCGCATCAGCCTCGGCACGCAGGGCACGCAGACCGGGATGGTTCGCCTCAACACGTGAGACAAGGGTGTCGATGGCGGTCTGTGCCAAGACTTCCACTGCCGTCAGCAGCAGACAGCTACTTAATATAATAAGGTGTAGATTCATTGCTTCTTTCTTTTTTGAATAGCCAAATACATGATGGGCACGATGACACTGTTGAGAAGCGTCGAGCTGAAGAGACCTCCAAGGATGACCTTCGCCATGGGCGACTGTATCTCGTTGCCCGGCTGCTCGCCGCCAAGAACCATGGGCACCAACGCCAGCGCACTGGTCAGCGCAGTCATGAGGATGGGCGTGAGGCGGTCGGCTGAACCACGCACCACACTATGGAGCGGCGACAGTCCCTGACGCTGCAGGTCGTTATAGCGCGAGACGAGCAGCATGCCATTGCGTGTGGCGATGCCGAAAAGGGATATGAAACCGATGACCGCAGGTATGCTCATCACTCCACCCGACAGCCACACCGCCACCACTCCACCAATGAGAGCCAAAGGCAGATTGAGCAGGATGACAGCCGACTGGGACGCATCGCGGAACTGGTTGTAGAGCAAGAGGAAGATAAGCAGCAAAGAGAGAAGGGAGGCGAGAAGGAGGGTGCGCGATGCCTGCTGCTCACTCTCAAACTGGCCGCCATACTCGACATGATAGCCCTCGGGCAGGATAACTTCTTCGCTGATACGCTGGCGTATGTCTTCCACCACGCTGCGCAGATCGCGACCCGACACATTGGCTGAGACGACTATCTTGCGCGACACGTTCTCGCGGTTGATGATGTTGGGACCCGAAGAGGAACGCACCTCTGCCAGCTGGCACAGGGGAACCTGTCTGCCACCGGCATCGACCATCATGTCGCGTATGGCAGCGGCAGTGGCACGGCTGTCATCGTCGACCCTCAGCGTCAGGTCGAAGGCACGGTTGCCCTCGTACACCTGAGAGACGGGTTCGCCACCCAGCAATACCCTGACCATCTCGCCAAACTCGGACAGCGTCATGCCGTAACGGGCAAGGAGTTCGCGGCGGGGGGTGATGGTCAGCTGGGGACGCTCCACCTGCTGCTCTACGTTCAGGTCGGCAATGCCCTCCACATCGGCAACAGCCGACTTGATTTGATTGCCAAGACCATAAAGGCGGTTGAGGTCGGGACCGAAGAGCTTGATGGCGATACCTGCGCGTGTGCCCGACAGCATGGCATCGATACGATGGGATATGGGCGAGCCTACCTCGACATTGACACCGGGCAGCTGACCCATGCGATGGCGTATGTCTGACAGCACCTCGTCCTTGCTGCGCTCCCGCAGCTCGAAGGGTGCTTCTATCTCGGAGTTGTTCACCCCCAGCGCATGTTCGTCCAGCTCGGCACGTCCCGTCTTTCGACCTACTGCCCGTATCTCGGGTATCTCAAGCAAGGCACGCTCGGCACGCCTGCCTATGCTGTCGGACTCGTCGAGAGAGATGCCTGGGAGGGTACTCAGATTGATGGTGAAGGAACCTTCGTTGAAAGGCGGAAGGAAACTGCGACCAAAGGTGGCAAACAGGCCTACGGCGGCCAACAGCGCAAAGGCGGAAGCGTAGAGCAGAGGACGACGGTGGCGGAGAACCATGAGCGTAAACCGCTGCAGCCCCAGACGCTCGCCCAAGGAGCGATGGGCAGGACGGCGCTCAGAACCCCTGCCTAGTCCGAAGAGACAGAGCACTGGCGTCAGCGTGAGCGCAACGAAGGTAGAAGCAAAGAGGGAGACGATGAAGGCGATGCCCAAGGGGGCAAGCATCCGTCCCTCCATGCCCGAAAGAAAGAACAGGGGGAGGAAACTGGAGACGATAATCAGCGTGGAGTTGAGGATGGGCTGGCGCACCTCGCTGGAGGCTTCGTAGACCACCTGACGCACCGGACGGCGCTGAGCCACGGGAAGGAGGGTGTTGAGCCGCAAGCGCTTGTAGACATTCTCCACATCGACGATGGCATCATCGACCAAAGAGCCGATGGCAATACAGAGTCCGCCCAGCGTCATCGTATTGACCGTCAGACCGAGCAGCTGAAGCACCACCATCGTTATCAGCAGCGAAAGGGGAATCGTGACCAAGGAGATGAGTGTGGAACGCACATTCAGCAGGAAGATAAAAAGGATGAGCGCGGCAAAGATACCACCCTCAACAAGGGCATTGCGCACATTGCTGATAGAACTCTCGATGAATCGCGACTGGCGGTAGACATCGGTGGAGAGACGCACATCGGCAGGAAGGGAGGTACGGATTTCTTCGAGGGTGCGGTCGAGCTGTTCCGTGAGCTGAAGGGTGCTGACATGGGGCTGCTTGGTGACGGTGAGCACCACGGCATCGCGCCCATTGAAGGAGGCTGAACCCATGCGCGGACGCTTGTTGCCTACACGCACATCGGCAACGGCATCTATACAGACGGGCTGACCCTGGACGGTCTTCACTAACGCCTTGCCCAAAAGCTGCACATCATCGGTAGAGAGGATGCCGCGGACAATATACTCATTGCCATACTCGTAAAGGACACCACCGGCACTGTTGCGGTTCATATCGCGCACAGCCGAAAGAACCTCGCCAAGGGTGACACCATAGTGTTTCATGCGACCAGGATGGAGCTGTATCTGATATTCGCGGAGGTCGCCGCCCAGCACACTCACCTGTGCCACACCGCCCGTGGCAAGCAGACGTGGACGAAGGGTCCAGTCGGCAAGGGTGCGCAACTGCTGCATGGAGGTGCTGTCGGCGGTCAGACTGACAAACAGAAGCTCGCCCAATATAGAGGACTGAGGACCCAAGGTGGGATTGCCCACACCGGCAGGCAGACTGCCCTGTACGGCACTGAGTTTCTCGGAAACGACCTGACGGGCACGGTAGATATCGGTACCCCAGTCGAACTCGACCCACACGATGGAGAAACCCGTCGTGGACGACGAACGCACGCGGCGCACGTCACCGGCACCGTTGACGGCGGTCTCGATGGGGAAGGTTACCAGACGCTCCACCTCTTCGGGTGCCATGCCGCCAGCCTCGGTCATGACCACCACCGTGGGCGCATTCAAGTCGGGAAAGACATCGACCTCCATCTTCAGCGTGACGAAGATGCCCAGCACTGCCAGCAGCGCCGACATGACCAGGACGACCAAGGGATGGTGGAGGGAATAGTGGATGATTCGGTTCAGCATACGACACGTCCTCCCTCTTTAATGCTGATGACCATGACCTTCAGGAAGGGAGGCGACAGAGGCAAGACGCACCTGCCATACGCCCTTCACCACTACCTCATCACCGGGCTGTATGCCCTGACGGATGACGACACGCAGACCGTCGCTCTCGCCCAGACGAACCTCACGGCGATGGAAGGCATAAGGCTCGCCGGCATGGCGCACATAGACAAAATGGACACCCTGCTCCTCGGTGACGGCACTGAGGGGGACGCTGAGAGAGGACTCGCTGCGGCGCGTGAGCAGCCATACCTCGGCATAGGAACCGGAGATGAAGTTGCCCACATTGTCAAACTCGAAAATGACGGGCAGAAAGAAGGCATCGGAAGGAAGACTGCGCCCATAGGACAGAAGCCTGCCATGAAGCTCGTCGAGACGGTAGACCTGCGTAGAGGCTGCCGTGCGGAAATGGGCAGAAGAGATATGTTTCAACATGCCTACATGGCTCTCCGGCACATCGGCACGAAGCTGTAGTCGGCGTGTCTCGGTGACGGTGAGCAGAGGGTCGCCTACATTGACGTATGCGCCCTGCCGGACAAGGATGTTCTTGACGAAACCGCTCATGGGCGATGACACAGTGATGCCGTTGGCGGTCATGTTGGGCGAGTGAGCCTGGCAGGCGGCACGGGCGGTCTCCATCGCGGCACGGCGCTGCTCCAGCTCTTTCTGAGAGATAAGCTGATCTTGAGCCAGCTCCAGCGCACGC
Source organism: uncultured Prevotella sp. (assembly GCA_945834405.1). Lineage (GTDB taxonomy): Bacteria > Bacteroidota > Bacteroidia > Bacteroidales > Bacteroidaceae > Prevotella. The sequence goes on from CAMAHD010000023.1 coordinate 24,720, forward strand.
TCGTAGTCGCGCGTGGCGAGCTCGCAGGCTACCTTTGCCTTCGCCAGAGGGTCGCCGTCCTGCATGTTCTTGGCAGAAATGACGGCTAACGACTGACCCGAACGTACGGATGCACCCTCGGCAAGTGATGCTCCCGTCCACGTGACTATACCACTCGACGTGGCTGACACCGTATGCTCAGCTCCCACCGCCGACACTATCTGACCGCTCACCTTGATGATGCCCGCAAAGGGTTGGGGCGACACTTTCTCTACCTTTAGTCCGGCATCGCGTGCCTGTGCGGCTGTCAATACTATCTCATCGGCTGCATGAGGGTCGTGTGCATCAGCATCCGCACCGTGTACATCAGCATCCGCAGCGTGTACATCAGCATCCGCGCCGTGAGCTACAGCCCGATGACCCTTCTCGGCATGCGCCTTGTCTGTATCGTGGTCGTGGGCACACGAAAAAACAATAGTTGCTGACAGTATGATGCAAGCAACTACATATAAATAGGTTCTTCTCATATCCTGTTTCTCTCTTTTTCTTGCAAAAATATCGATAAATTACCGAACTCGCAAGAACTATAACAGAAGGCAATGTTATTTAACGAATGTTTGACTTTGAACAACGGTTTTCACTCTCTCTTCGGCATCTTTCTTTGTAAGGTCTTGCATCAAAGCCAATTTATACATATTTCGCGTATAATGAATTAAAAGCTTACTATAGTAGGGGCTTAATAGAAATTATAATAAATGTTGCTATATCTTTTGTCATATCTGTCACGAAACTACTGCATTCACTTTCCGAGTGATTGCCCCATTCACTTGACAACTGATTGCCCTATTCACTTGACAACTGATTGCCCTAT
>CAMAHD010000024.1 GCA_945834405.1 uncultured Prevotella sp.
GGCACAGATCTACTACGACGGCAAACCCCAGGGTATTCCTGTGGACATGCGTAAGAAACTGACCCATGAGTCTATCATGGGAGACGAGTTTAAGCCCGATGGCAAGAACTACACTGAATTGACCGATGAACAGAAGATTGATGACCAGAAGTTCCTCAAGAACAAGGGCTGTTACCGTGGCCCCTATGGAGGTTATCACACCCCAGGCGGCAGTACTATCAATGAGTTTGTGAACAACGAACGAACCTATCGCCGCGTGCTCTGTACCGCCACCATCGACCCCGATGACGGTACCGACCACTATATCCGCATCCGTTGTACCTCGACAAGTAAGTTGGGCAACAACAATGAGTTTATGATCGACTATCTTGAAATTGTGCCCAAAAGCGTATATGCTGTCGATGGCGAGGGAGAGATGGAAGACGATTTGTAATCTAAAAATTCGCAAAGATGAAAGCTATTAATAAATATATGAAGGCGTCAGGGCTGTTATTGGCAGCCCTCACCTTCGGCGCCTGCTCTGATTCGTGGGATGACCACTATGATGTTGCCGGCGGTTCAGCGGGTAATGGTGCTTCACTCTGGGAGAACATTGCCTCCAACAAAGATTTGAGCAATTTCGCACGTGTGCTGGATGCCTGTGGTTACAAGACTTCACTGGCAGGTGACCAGATGTTTACGGTCTTCGCACCCACCAACGATGGACTCTCTGAAGAGATGGCCAACCAACTGATTGCCACCTATCAGCAGGAGAAGGGTGCCGGCGTTATCGAGAAGGATAACAGCACCATCAAGGAGTTCGTTCAGAACCATATCGCGCTCTACAACCACTCTGTGGCTGTAGAAGGCAGTGATACCTCCATCGTCATGATGAACGGCAAGTACCTGGCCCTCGGTCCTAACAACTTTGCCGGCAACCAGCTTGTCAGCAAGAACCTGCTGACCAAGAATGGTATACTCTTCACGGTTGGCACTACTGCCCAGTATCTGCCCAACGTCTTCGAGTATCTCGGAAAGGATGCGGCTCTCGACAGCCTTTCTGCCTTCCTCTACAGCTACAACAACTATAAGTTTGACCCTGCACAGAGTGTACCGGGTGAGATTATAGATGGTGAGACGACCTATCTCGACTCTGTGAAAGTGCTGGAGAATGACTTGCTTGACCAGTATATGGGTGAGATCAATGATGAAGACAGTACCTTCTGGATGGTGGTGCCCAACAATGAGCAGTGGAAGACACGTCTCGCTGAGTTGCAGGCTTATTTCAACTATGACAACAAGGTGGCTGACAGAGACTCTCTCGCCAGACTCTATTCTCACCTGTTCATTGCCAACGGTTCTGTGTTCAGCATGAGCTATAATACAGAAACCTCGTTCCGCGACTCTGCCTACGCCATCAATGCGCGTCCCGCATCAGTCCGTGAACAGCTGTACGGATTCAAGGACGCGAAACCTTATGTGTATGACAATCCGAAACCTTACGAGCCCGGTGGTGTGTTCTATGGAGCAGAGACCGTCGAGTGTAGTAACGGTAAGGTGCTGAAGGTGCCCAGCTGGAATATCGAGCCTTCCAAGACCTTCCTGCGTCGTATCAAGGTGGAAGCCGAAAGTGCAGCCAACCGCAAGGAATATGATGAGACATCCTCACAGATTCCCAACATCGTCACCGTGACAGCCGACAATACCCAGTTCTATAACCAGCTTTCCGGCAACAAGTATCTGGAGGTCCTCTCCAGAAGCAAGGACGGTAAGCCTTCTATCACCTATTATATACGTGACGTGTTCTCCAATGTGCCTTACGATATCAAGGTGGTGATGGCACCTGCTCTTGCCGGCGATACGGCAGCAACGGAAGACCAGCGCAAGCTGTTGCTGGTAGATGCTACCATCGGTTACAACAAGCAAAATGGTGAGGAAACCACAGCCAGCTTGGTGAAGAGGGTTGAGTGCAAGAAGGACATGGTGGACACGCTGGTAGTGGCTGAGAACTATGTGTTCCCAACCTGCTCTTACAACGTTGATCCTCAGGTAACCTTGAAGATTGCTTCTTCAGGACGTCCCCCCGGCAGCAAGAAGGATCAGTACCAGACCTCTCTGCGTATTGACTGCATCATTTTGGAACCCAAAATTGCCAAGGAAGAGAAATAAGTTTTTGGAGTATAAAAACGCTGTATAATTGAAAACTATGAAACGATATATCATTTGGGGAATCACACTGATGATGGCTTTCCCGCTCTGTGTTAATGCACAGGATGATGAGACAGACGGACAGGAAGAGGCTTCTGCTCGCTTGCTGATCCCCAAGAAAAAGGTTTATGCCACGCGCCAAATCAAAGGACGTATTGTGGATGCCGCCACCAAGCAACCCGTGGCTGGTGCCATCGTCAAGGCAGGAGGCGTTGCAGGCTATAGTGTGCTGACAGAGGATAATGGTACCTTTGAACTGAAGGTGCCCGTATTCGCCACCTCTATTTATGTTTCTTCGCCCGACCACAATGCTGTCTCCTGTGGTTTGAAAAGCGGAGAACAGCAGAACGACATCTATCTGTACAATACTGCCTTCGGTAAGGACTATGCCGAGACAGAGAACATCCGCGGTGACAAGACGGCTTCAGGCTTTGCCTATTCAGGAGCTGTCAACATCAAGGACGAGGTGCAGAAGCAGTTGGGTGCTTATTCCTATACCACCAGTCGCAACGGTACTCCCGGTGTGGGTAGCGTCACCTTTATACAAGGTCTGAACTCTCTGAATGTCAACGCCCAGCCTTTGGTAGTCATCGATGGTGTGCCCGTTGACCAGCAGTATGGACGTGAGATGTTGCACGACGGATTCTATAACGATATTCTCACCAATATCAATCCTTCGGACATCGAGAAGGTGACCGTCATGCGCAATGGTACCGCCCTCTATGGTGCCAAGGGTGCCAATGGTGTCATCCTGATTGACACCAAGCGCAACAAGTCCATGGCTACCCGAATCACTGCCAGTCTCTCCGCTGGTGTGACCCTGCTGCCTAAGTACTACGACATGATGGATGCCAACCAGTATCGCAACTACGCATCTGAAATGTTGCAGGGTACAGGTACCAAGAACAATGAGTTCAAATTCCTCAACGAGGACCCCAACTATTACTATTACAAGCAGTATCATTGCAACACAGACTGGAAGGATTATGTATACCGCACAGCCATGACCCAGAACTACGGTATCAACGTAGAGGGTGGTGATGCCATTGCCAACTACAACCTCTCAGTAGGTTACACCAATGCAGAGAGCACGCTGGAGTACAACGACTTCAGCCGTCTGAACATTCGTTTCAACTCCGACATTACTTTGGGTAGCCGTCTGTCTGTCAGATTCGATGCTTCATTTGCCAATACCACCCGTAACATCCGCGATGACGGTGCTCCTGCCAGCTTCGATGAGGGTACACCTACTGCTCCCTCTTTCCTGGCTTACGTGAAGAGTCCCTTCATGAGTCCTTACAGCTACGGTCGTGGTGAGTTCTCCAGCAGCCAGTTTGATGTGCTTGACGAGAGCTATCTCGACGAGGCGCTGACTTCACTCAAGTATGTCAACTACAACTATCGACTCGGTAACCCCGCTGCCTTCAACGAATATGCAGACGGTGAGAACAAGAACCGTTTTGAGAACTCTATGCTGAACCTGACCGTGAAGCCTAAGTTCGTCATCAATCCTAATCTGGTACTGACGGAGCACTTCAGCTATAACCTGGTTAACACCAACGAGATGTATTACATTCCTATCAATGGTGTGCCCGATTACTATGTGCCCAACGTTTATGCCTATCGTCAGAATGAGGTTCGCTCGTTGGCTTCCAAGCAGAACTCCGTGATGAGTGATACCCGCATCGACTGGAACAACCGCTATGGTGCCCACAGCATCCATGCCTTTGCCGGTGCCCGCGTTCAGTTTGAGACCTATACCTATAATACTCAGCTGGGTTACAATACGGGTAGTGACAAGACTCCTTTCATGAGTGCTTCACTGCTCAATGCACAGGCTAACGGTCTGAGCGAATCATGGAACACCGTTTCCTGGTATGCTCAGGCAGAATACAACTACAAGGGACGCTATTATCTGCAGGCCAACCTGACAGCCGACGGCTCCAGCCGTTTCGGTACTGAGGCTGACGGCTTGAAGCTCTGCGATGCCGTTTGGGCTATCTTCCCCTCTGTACAGGCTTCATGGGTACTCTCCAATGAGTCTTGGCTCGCACAGAACAAGTGGGTGAACTACCTGCGTCTGACTGCCGGCTACGATGTGAGCGGTAATGATGACATCGACTATTATGCTGCCCGCAGCTATTTCCAGGGTAGGGTGTTCATGAACTCTGTTTCCGGTCTTTCTCTTGCAGGTATCGGTAACACAGAGATTCAGTGGGAAACGACCCGCCGCGTGAACATCGGTCTGGATGCCAACTTCCTGAACAACCGTATCAGCCTTTCTGCCAACGTCTTCAAGAGCAAGACCGACAACCTGCTTACCATGCAGTCACTCGGCTTCCTCTCCGGTCTGGAACAGAACTGGAGCAATGGCGGCAAGTTGGAAAACAGCGGTTATGACATCGCTCTCAGTGGCAAGGTGATTGCTCAGAAAGACTGGTCATGGCAGCTCGGTGCCAGCGTAGGTCACTACAAGAACGAGATTACAGCCCTCCCGGAAGGCAAGTCCTTCATGGATACCCAGGTTTACGGAGCTACCGTTCGCACCCAGGTAGGCCAGGCTGCCAACCTCTTCTATGGATATAAGACCGCCGGTGTCTTCTCTACCTCAGAGGAAGCTGCCGATGCTGCTCTCTATATCCTGGCAGACAACGGTATTACCAGAAACTACTTCAAGGCCGGTGACATGCACTTCGTAGATACCGACGACAACCATGAGATCAACGACGCTGACCGTGTCGTTATCGGTGACCCCAACCCCGATATCTATGGTAACATCTTCACCACTCTGGCTTACAAGCGCTTCAAGTTGGACGTACGCTTCAATTACTCTCTCGGCAATGACGTATACAACTATATGCGTGCACAGTTAGAGGGCGGAAGCCGCTTCATGAACCAGACAACAGCCATGACAGGACGCTGGCAGGTAGAAGGTCAGAAGACAGAGATGCCACGAGCCACCTTCCAAGACCCCATGGGTAACTCACGTTTCAGTGACAGGTGGATAGAGGATGGCAGCTATCTCAAGCTGAAGACCATCACCCTCTCTTATGACCTGCCCATCACATCGCAGTTCCTCCAGGGCCTGCAGTTCTGGATTCAGGCAAACAACGTGCTCACTTTCTCGAAGTATCTGGGTACAGACCCCGAATCGGCTATGACCTCTGCTGTCATCGGTCAGGGTATCGACCTCGGACGTCTGCCACAGAGCACTTCTTTGGTGGCAGGTGTAAAGATTAACTTGTAAAAACCATACGATTATGAAAATCTACAATATGTTCCAAAGCATCTTGAATGTGATGAACCGTCATGCGGGAAGGGGAGTGGCTGCTACCTGTCTCGGAGCCATGCTCATGGGAATGACTACTTCTTGCTCTGACTTCTTTGAGCCAGACTCCGACCGCATCATCTATGCAGACGATTCACATCTGAATAATGCCACAGATACCCTGTATTCCGTTGCCGGAATACTGGGTAAGCTGCAGGCTCTGGGCGACCGCACCATCCTCTTGGGTGAGATGCGCGGTGACCTGGTTGACATCAATGACGTGACCAGTGCAGACTTGCGTAACCTGTCTCTCTTCAACATTGATGACAACAATGCTTATAATAAACCTGCTGACTACTATGCCGTCATCAACAACTGCAACTACTTCATTGCCAAGGCTGATACCACACTGAAGAACAACCGAAACGAGTATATCTTCATGAAGGAGTATGCCGTGGTCAAAGGCATCCGTGCATGGACCTACCTGCAGTTGGCCCTGAACTATGGCAGCGTGCCCTTCGTTACCGAGCCTATCCTGACCAAGGAACAGGCAGAGAAGGATTATGCTAGAAAGAATATCAAGGAAATCTGCGAATACTTCATCAACGATATTCAGAATCTGGCAGAGGTAGAACAGCCTGGTTATGGAGAAATCCGTGGCTTGAACTCCCGCCTGATGTACTTCCCCATCTATCTGTTGTTGGGTGAGTTGCATCTCTGGGCAGCTGATGAAGGTAATATCGAACACTACAAGCAGGCAGCCCTGAACTATTACAACTACATCAATCGTCGTAACGGAACCAATTCTATCTATCCTATCGGTGCCGGCAACAGTACTTCATGGCCTACAGGTACTAATACCTTCACCCAGTATAGCAGAATCAATAATAGTTTCAGCAGCCAGTTCTTCGACGAATCTTACAGTGCAACATCTGAGATGATTACCATCATTCCCGGTGACTCTATCCCCTCAGAGGGTAACTACAGTCAGTTGCGCAACCTCTTCAATGTGACTGTCGACAACAATGCTTATTACAGCATCGAGTTGTCTGAAGGCATGAAAGAAATCTCTGCCGCACAGACCTGTACCTATCTGCAGTCTAATGAGGGCGGTATTGCCAAGTATGGTGTGGCTCCCAAGGGTATCGGCCAGCTTTTAGACGGTGACCTCCGTCTGTACAGCGTATGGGATAATATGGAGAACATGATCATCAACGGCGAACGCAAGAACTACCAGTCTGTGGACAAGTACTCAACACGCAACATCCATATCTATCGCAAGGCTATGGTTTATCTGCGTTTGGCTGAGGCGATGAACCGTGCCGGTTATCCTCACTTCGGTTACTATGTGCTGGCATCTGGTGTGAACAACAAGCTGATAGAGGACAGCATCATGAAGTATTATCCTACTTCGGCAGATTCTAACTTCCTGCGTCAGTTCGACTTCCCCACATCACGCTATGTGCTGCGCACTCCTGACAATAGCAACACTGCGAATACCATGGGTATTCACGACCGTGGTTGCGGCTGGAGCTTGCAGAACCCCGACTATCTGATGCCTTTCGATTCAACGCTCGTCGACGAGAACACGGGTCAGTATAACGCGCAGTTGCAGCTTGAGTATCAGAAGGATCAGGTTGAGCGCATGATTATTGATGAATGTGCCCTGGAACTCGCCTTTGAAGGAACACGTTTCTATGACCTGATGCGTGTGGCTCTGCGCAGAAACGACCCCGCCTTCCTCGCAGACAGGGTTTACAGCAGAAGAGGTGCAGCCAAGAAGGCAGAGATGCAAGGTCTCATTCAGGCAAACCTGATGAATACCGAAAACTGGTATCTGCGCTGGAATGGAAAGATTGGCATTGAGCCTGCCTCGAAATAAGATTTAACCTATCAAAAAGAGTTAAGAGCCATGAAGGTGGTTCTTGACTCTTTTTTAGTAATCTTTATGATGGGCATTCAAACGACCCAGCATAAGAAATAAAAATTGTGATTATGAAAAACTTGAAAAGCAAATCCTTGAGACTGGTGATGGCAGGTATGCTGGCATGTTCTTTCTGCCTGTCTGCTGCTGCAGCCAACACCATTGAAACGGTGGAGCAGGTGAGTGGCACCGTGACACTCAGCAAGAATGTAGACTATGTGGTAACCTCGTCTACACCCTTTGCTGCGGGAGCCGTGGTGAACATCACCAATACCGATAATGCCGTGCTGATACTTTCTCAGGTGAAGCCATCCAAAGTGCCTTCACTTTTCTCGTATATCCAGATCAATGGTGAGAAAGCCAGCAAGAGTAACTGTATGGTCAAGATGTATGGAGATGGTGCCATCATCCTTCCCCATCCTGAGAACATCAATCCGCTGACCGTCTTTACGGCTAATGATGAAGCAGGAGATACAGAGAGCTATGCCGTAGGACAGCGTGTCTCTCTGAAAGGAACAGCCATGGACAACCGTATCAGCAGTTTCACCCTGAAACGTGGCTATATGGTATGGTTCGCCCAAAAGGCTGACGGTACGGGATATAACCGTATCTGGGTGGCAGACAAGGAAGACCTGCATGTCAACATGCCCGCACCCTTGAGAAAGTCTGCTTCAGCCCTGCGCGTCAGCAAATGGAATGATGCCAGCAAGAAAGGTTATGCAGGATGGGACCCTGTTCCCAATACGATGCTGAATACCACCTGGTGTTACAACTGGGATGCCGGTATCAATATCTGGGACGACCGCGAATATGTGACCCAGCATCACCATGAAGGCTGGCCCGGCATAGCTGACGTAGGCAACAACGGAACCTCTGCCAATATCTTGGGTAACAACGAACCGGAGAATAAGGGCGACGACCGCGAACAGTTGAACACCGTACAGGAGGTACTTGCCAACTGGCCGCAGATGATGGCTACGGGACGCCGACTCGGTTCGCCTGCCGTTGCAGGTGACTACAACTGGCTGTATGAGTTTATAGACTCTATCGATGCCCGCGGCTGGCGTTGCGACTTCATTGCTGTTCATGCCTATTGGTACAGCGACTGGAATAGCTGGAACAGCATGCTTACGAATATCCACAACCGCACCCGTCGACCCATCTGGATTACGGAGATGAACTATGGTGCCAACTGGACAGGCTGGCCCGGCAGTGACAGAACGGGAAGTGCCAGCAACCAGAACATCCAGGCACAGCACTTCAATCCTATTGTGGACGGACTGGAGGAGACTCCTTGGCTGGAACGCTATGCCGTATACAACTGGGTTGAGGACTGCCGTAAGGTCTGGGATAACGCCAGCAACGTGCTGACCAAGGCTGGTCAGTATTATGCCGACAAACCTTCTGCCGTAGGTTATGACTCCCGCTATCAGGTGGTACCTGCCGTGAAGAAGGTGATGAAAGACCCTGCCAACCTCGCTGTCTTCTATGACAAGGCCGCCAATATCGCCACCTTGACATGGAACGATTACAATGGCGAGTTTAACTATGCCATTTACGTGGAACGCAAACTGGACGGCGGCTCTTGGGAAGTACTTGCCGAGGTAGACCAGCAGGATGAGAGTACCGAATACAGCTATACTGACGGACAGGCAGTGAGCGGAGCTTTATATCGTATCCATATCATCGACGGTAAGGACAAAGACCGCTACACCCGTTCGGTTTCTGCCATCTCCTTGAACGACGAGGTGGGTGATGCCATCAACTATCAGGGAGAGACTCGCTATCTCGGCGGTAACCTCTTTGTGAATGGTGACTTCGATATGGGCATGGCAGGATGGACCAACGGCTTGGGTGAGCCTATCGACATGCCCTATTTTGCCGTAGTGCCCGTAGGCAGTGTGGACGATGGTGCCTATCTGCAAGCCCGTTCGCATGACGGTAAGGATAAGGCAGGAGCCATCAAGACGGTCGTAGACGTCGTGCCCGGTGCTGATTATTACTTCGTCAGCTCCTCGCGCAATGCCAACAGTGCCTTGCACTATCTCTACCTCTCTGAGACAGGAGAAAAGGGCGACTCCATAGGAAATGCCGTGGTGCCCAGCTCTGCCTGGACGACCACCAAGTCGGAGTTGAATACAGGCAGTTACAGCAAGGCGATGTTCAGCTGCTACTATATGAGTGCATCCTCACAGATAGATAAGGTGATGCTGAGTCGGGTGTTCACCACACCAGAGGAAGCCTTTGCCGACGGTGTAGACCTGTTGCTGAAGAGAGCTGCCGTGGCGCGAGAGTGGCTGGCAGGCAAGGACAAACTGCAGCAGGAGCTGGATGCCGCCATTGCAGCCGCCACGGGCAAGGATGCAGATACCTATCGCGCCCTGAAGTCAAGTGTCGATCATATTTTGGAGTATGCAGCCCAGGAAGCTACCTATCAGGAAACCCTGCTCACGGCAGAACGTGTTGTAGAGATGATGATGCCCGGCTATGAGGAGCTGCAGAGTGCCATAGACCTTTTCAAGGCAGCAGCTACAGCCGAGAAGGCTATTGCCGCCTATGCCGAGATGAAGGAAGCGCTGGATGCCTGTCTGCCCTATGTCACCGACTTAGGTGTCATATCCTCTCCCAACTTCAACAATGCCACCAAGGGTTGGACTACCAAGTGCGGTACCTATACCGGAGGCAGCCAGAAGTTGCAGACCCTTGCGGGAAAAACCAGCTGGATGGCACAATGGACAGGTATCAGTGCTGAAGAAGGTGCTGCCAAGACGATGGCTATCAAGCAAAAAATCAGTGGACTGGCCCATGGACTCTATACCTTGGAGTGCCGGGCTGCTACGGAGTTCAAGTGTCTCTCAGACCAGCACGCCTATATGGAGACTCCCGACAGCACCTATACTACCCCATACCTGAGTGCAGACTATCTGGATTTGCCTACCGTAGACAATGAAACCAAGTGGCAGACACTTGCCACGGTGCCAGTATATGTGCATGACGGTGATGCCGTGACCATCGGCTTCGTAGGTTCCAAGGAAAATGCAGTGGACAATGCCTGGATGCCCTTCGGAGACAAGGACGGCAAGGGTGACCTGCGTGAGGGCTGGTGGGCAGCCACAGACTTCAACTTCCGCTATGTGCCCATGTATCGCCGTACGGCAGCGGAAGGCGAGTGGAGTACCATCTGTCTGCCCTATACCATGACAGCCTCACCCAATGTGAAGCTCTATCAGCTTGCCGGCATCACTTCTGACTATCAGTATATCTGTTTAGAGGAGGTGAGCAGTGCAGATGCAGGTGTGCCTCATATCTACCAGATGACGGGCGACAAGGCCTGGTTCTTCCAGACCGGAGAACCCGTGCAGTCAGCCACTACTACCAGCTATCAGCTGCGTGGTAACTTCAAGAGCGGACTGTCTGTGAAGGCGGGCTATTATGTGATCGAGAACGGCGAGTGGATACGTGCCACCTCTTCCCATCGTCCCAAGCTCACCAACTTTGGTGCCTGTCTGATGTCAGTCACCCAGTTGCCCGTGTATGAGTCTTGGCCCGGCGTGAAGATGAAGGTGACGGGTGCAGAAGGCGAGATAGCCGAAGGTATAGAAGGCGTTGAAGCCGACGGACAGAGCGAAGGAACTGTCTATACCCTCGGTGGTCAGCCCGTGGCACGTCCTCAGCAGCATGGAGTATATATCCAGCAAGGAAAGGGAACCAAGGCACGCAAGGTGCTGAAGTAACGGTTTGCTTCCAGATTGGACTATGACAGATGGAGGTCCTGAAAGTACGCACAGTGCTTTCAGGACCTCTACTTATGTTATCAACAGCCCTCTTTTACCTCGGAATATGGAAAAGTACCTATATAGAAACGTTAAATTATCCAAAGCAGAATAAAATACGCAGATTTATCAGTAATTTTGCAGCGTGAGAAAAAAGACATTGATATTTTTCATGCTTTTCGCCCTGGTATTCGTGGCGGCGGCTGTACCTTCTGGGCTCTTCCTAACCAATAAGAAGAACGCAGGCGCTGTCGTTAACCCTATTTCCACACAGGACACACTTTCTCCGGTTCTTCCATCCGTTCCGTCATTGCTGTCAGATACCCTCCCTTCAAATGATGCGGCTGACATAAAGGATTCGCTCGCATTGAACGACTCGCTCGAAGCGAAAGTGTCCGCTATCTCCAAGCTGCTGCCCGATACGACCAAGATGGACTCGCTTCAGTTGGCTATCTATCACCACAATAAGGCCATAGACGACTCGCTCGCCTTAGACAGCATGAACAGAAAGAGGAAAAACGGTATTGATGCCCCGGTGACTTATACGGCGAACGACTCGCTCACCTATGAAGCCGGCACGGGTTTTGCCCATCTGTATGGAGACGCTCAGGTGAAGTACGAGAATATGGATTTGCAGAGCGACAAGATATTCATGTGCCTGGACAGCAGCATGGTTCATGCTACCGGTTCGCTCGACTCCCTCGGAGTCAAGTTTGGAACTCCTATCTTCAAGATGGGCAATGACACCTACGAGAACGACACCATCGCTTTCAACTTCAAGACCAAGAAAGGACTGATTACGAATGTCTATACCCAGCAGGAGGACGGATATATGACGAGTGAGCTGTCAAAACGCAATGCGGATGGAACTGTCTTCCTGCAGCACGGCAAATACACGACATGTGACAAGGCACACCCCGACTTCTACATTGCCCTGTCGCGAGCCAAGATGAAACCCGGCAAGGAAGTGGTGTTCGGACCCTCCTATTTGGTAGTGGCAGATGTGCCTCTGCCCTTTGCCATTCCCTACGGTTTCTTCCCTTTCTCCAAGAGTTACAGCAGCGGTTTCATCATGCCCACGTACGGAGATGAAACAGAAAGGGGATTCTACCTGCGTGACGGTGGCTATTATTTTGCCATCAATGACCGCATGGACCTGAAACTGATAGGCGAAATCTATACCAAGGGTTCATGGGGACTTTCTGCCGCATCGAACTACAGGAAGAGATACAAATACAGTGGCAGCTTCTTTGCCAGTTACCAGAATACCATCAATGGCGAGAAGAACATGCCCGACTATATGAAGCAGACGAGCTTCAAGGTGCAGTGGAGTCATCGCCAGGATGCCAAAGCCAATCCCTACCGGACGCTCTCTGCCAGCGTGAACTTTGCCACCAGCAGTTATGAGCGTAACAACCTGACGAGTATGTATAACCCACAGAGTTATACCCAGAGTACACGTACCTCTTCAGTCAGCATGAGCACTACCTTTTCCAGCATCGGCATGACCCTCAGCTCAACGATGAACCTGAACCAGAACATGCGCGACTCAACCATTGCCCTGACCATGCCCGACCTGAATGTCTCCATCAGCCGCTTCTATCCCTTCAAACGAAAGAAGATGGCGGGCAAGGAACGCTGGTACGAGAAGATTTCCATGAGTTACACGGGACAGTTGAGCAACTCCATCACTACCAAGGAAAACCTGCTGCTCCACTCCAGTCTGTCGAGAGACTGGCGTAATGGTATGCAGCACAACATCCCCATCAGTGGCAATTTCACCCTGTTCAACTACCTGAATATCAATCCTTCGTTCAACTTCACCGACCGTATGTACACCAACAAGGTGATGCGCGACTGGGACGAGAGTGCGCAGCGAGAGGTGACCGATACCATTGACGGATTCTATAATGTCTACAACTGGAGTCTCAGTGTCAGTGCATCTACCAAGCTGTATGGTATGTACGTGCCCTGGAAAAAGCTCTTCGGCGACAAGATTGTAGCCATCCGCCATGTCTTCACCCCGCAGGTTAGTTTCAGCTATGCACCTGACTTCAGCACCAGCACTTACGGCTACTATGATACCTATCAGAAGACCGATGCCAACGGCAATGTGTCGTTGGTCACTTACTCTCCCTATTCCAACGGTCTTTATGGCGTGCCGGGCAGAGGCAAGACGGGTAGCATAGCTATGGATATATCCAACAACGTGGAGATGAAGATGAGGGTAGACAACGACTCGACCAAGAAAATCAGTCTGATTGACGAGCTGGGTGCGAGTATGTCGTATAACATGGCAACGGACATCCGACCATGGAGTGACTTGAGCACCCGACTGCGACTGAAGATAACCAAGAGCTATACGTTCAACATGAATGCCGTCTTTGCTACCTATGCCTATGAGCTGGACGAGAACGGCAATCCCCGACTCAGTGAGCATACTACCCGTTACAGTCAGGGTAAGTTCGGACGCTTCCAAGGTATGTCGCAGAACCTGTCCTATACCTTAGATAATAATAAGGTGATGAACTTTATCAAGTGGCTGAAGGGCGAAAAGGTGAAGAAAGAAGAGACGAAGAAACAGAGCGACGAGGATGAAGACGATGAATATGAGCGTGAGACCAACGAGGATGACACCATGCAGAAAGGCCAGCGGGGTGCGCGCAAGCAGAACGCGGGAAAGGCAGAGACGGACGACGACGGGTACATGCGCTTCAGCATCCCCTGGTCGCTCAGCTTTGGCTACGGTATCTCCATGCGTGAGAATACGGCAGGACAGTTTAACTATAAGAGCATGACCTATCCTTATAAGTTTACCCAGACGTTGAACTTCAGCGGCAATGTGCGACTGAGCGACGGATGGAATGTAAGTTTTTCATCGGGATATGACTTTGAAAACAAGAAGATATCCATGACGACGGCATCGTTGGGTCGTGACCTCCACTGTTTCAACATGTCGTGCTCGGTGGTGCTTTCGCCCTATACAAGCTATAACTTCTCTTTCCGATGCAATGCTGCCACGCTGACCGATGCCCTGAAGTATGACAAGCGAAGCAGTTACAGCAATGCCGTGCAGTGGTATTAATGCCGGCAGGGAGCATGGAAGAGTCTAATAATAAAGGAAACAAAGATGTCAGAACTTCCTGAATTGGTAAAAGACCTGGCGTTGATACTGGTGGTTGCCGGTATTGTGACGCTCTTGTTTAAACGGCTCAGGCAACCGTTGGTGTTAGGATATATAGTGGCTGGATTTCTGGTGAGTCCACACATGCCCTATATCATGTCGGTGGTAGACAGGGCAGACGTGCAGACATGGGCCGACATCGGCGTTATCTTCCTCCTTTTCTCACTCGGTTTGGATTTTTCTTTCAAGAAGATCGTCAAGATGGGAGCCGCTCCTATCATAGCCGTCTGTACCATCATCTTCAGCATGAGTATGCTGGGCATGTCGGTAGGTCAGTGTTTTGGTTGGGAAAGGATGGACTGCATCTTTCTCGGTGGAATGCTTGCCATGAGTTCTACCACCATTATATATAAGGCTTTTGACGACATGGGATTGCGTCAGCAACGCTTCACGGGACTGGTGATGAGCGTACTGATACTGGAGGATGTGCTTGCCATTGTGATGATGGTGATGCTCTCGGCTATAGCCCAAGGCAATAACCCCGACGGCGGACAGATGATAGCCAGCATCCTGCGTATCGGTTTCTTCCTGGTTCTGTGGTTTGTCGTAGGTATATTCCTGATACCTGCCATATTGAGAGCCTGCCGCAATCTGATCAATGATGAGGTGCTGCTGGTGGTCAGTCTCGGACTCTGCTGTCTGATGGCTGTCCTCTCTACCAAGGTGGGCTTCAGCAGTGCTTTCGGCGCGTTCGTCATGGGAAGCATACTGGCAGAAACGGTTGAGGCAGACCGTATCATCAAGCTGGTAGAACCCGTGAAGAACCTCTTCGGTGCCATCTTCTTCGTGTCGGTGGGTATGCTGGTTGACCCTGAGATTCTGGTCAGCTATGCTCTGCCCATTGCTGTCATTATCCTGGCCATCCTGTTGGGACAGGCAGTGCTGGGCTCCTTTGGCTATCTGCTCAGCGGACAGCCCCTTCGTACCGCCATGCGCTGTGGTTTCTCCATGGCACAGATAGGTGAGTTCGCCTTCATCATTGCTTCCTTAGGACTGTCGTTGGGTGTGGTGAGCAACTTCCTTTATCCCGTGGTTGTTGCCGTGTCGGTCATCACCACCTTCCTCACTCCCTACATGATACGTTTTGCATCTCCCTGCTACGTATTTATCGACCGTCATCTGCCCCATTCATGGATAACGGCACTCAACCATATCACCCTGAGTCATCCCCAAACCAACAAGGGCGCGAACAACTGGCAGCGGCTCTTGATGCAGATGTTGCGCAATACGGTGGTCTATTCCATCCTCTCGGTGGCAGTCATCATGTTGATGCTCACCTTCTTCCT
Source organism: uncultured Prevotella sp. (assembly GCA_945834405.1). Classification (GTDB taxonomy): domain Bacteria; phylum Bacteroidota; class Bacteroidia; order Bacteroidales; family Bacteroidaceae; genus Prevotella. Next base: position 15,623 of record CAMAHD010000024.1, read on the forward strand.
GCCCTTTGTGCGCCATCTGATGCCCGGATGGGAGATGCACTGGTGGGCTAATGCCATCTGTGGCACGCTCACCATCCTGCTTATCTCTCCCTTCCTGCGCGCCATGGTGATGAAGAAGAACCACAGTCCGGAGTTTCAGGCGTTGTGGGCAGAGAGCCGTCTGAACCATCTGCCCCTGCTTTTCACCATTCTTGTGAGAGTGGCTATCGCCTGCATGTTCATTTTCTATGTGGCAAACTATCTGAGCCGTTTCAGTGATGCCCTGATGCTGACGATGGCTTTGGCTTTGGTGATACTGATGATACTCTCACGGCAGCTGAAGCACAGCAGCATCCGACTGGAACGACTCTTTGTGCAGAACCTGCGTTCGCGCGACATAGAAGCGCAGGTGCAAGGTCGCAGACGTCCACTCTACGAAGGTCACCTGCTCGACCGTGACGTGCATATCGCCGACATGGAGGTTCCTGCCGATTCGACATGGGGAGGACAGACCTTGAGACAGCTCGCCTTGGGCAACCGTTTCGGAGTGCATGTCAGCAGCATACTCCGCTCGAAACGACGCATCAATATTCCTGACGGCAATCAGGTGGTATTCCCCAGTGACCGTCTGCAGGTGATAGGAAGCGACGAACAGCTGACACAGATGGGACAGGTGCTGGAGGCAGATGTCTTCACGATAGATGCCGACTTGGAGAAGCGCGAGATGAAGCTGCGACAGATAGTCATCTCGGGCAAGAGCCCCTTCGTAGGGAAGACCCTTCAGGAGAGTGGTATCAGAGATCGCTACAACTGTATGGTAGTAGGACTGGAGGAAGGAAAAGAGAATCTCTCGTCCATCTCTCCTCACCGCCGGTTCCAGAAAGGAGACATCATCTGGATAGTGGGCGAGACGGCATCGCTCGACCTCTTGTCGGATGCTTCGGTGGACATACCATAGGAAGGCATGAAATTTTTTTCCTCATTGTTGCTGTTTTTTCATATATTTACAGTAATTTTGCATTCAAATTGATACATACACCTAATAAAGACAGATAAATGGGAGGTTTTTTTGGAACCATTGAGGTAAAAGACTGCGTAAATGATTTGTTTTACGGAACGGACTATAACTCTCACTTAGGAACGAAGAGGGCAGGTCTTGCGACCTTCGACAAGGAGAAGGGTTTTGCCCGTAGTATTCACAGCCTGGAACGTGACTATTTCCGATCACGTTTTGAAGGCGAACTGGATAACTTTGTCGGTCATTCAGGAATCGGCGTCATCAGTGATACAGACCCACAGCCTATACTGATTAATTCCCACTTGGGAAGGTATGCCGTGGTGACTGTTGCCAAGATTAACAATATCAGAGAGATAGCACAGAGTCTGCTGGAAAAGCGCATGCACTTTAGCGAGATGAGTGCCAACAATATCAATCCTACCGAGTTGATAGCCTTGCTGATCAATACGGGAGACAGTTTTGTGGACGGCATCAACCGCGTCTACCGCATGGTCAAGGGCTCTTGCTCGATGCTGATACTGACGGAAGACGGCATCATTGCAGCCCGCGACGCCCTGGGACGTACACCTATTGTCATTGGTCAGAAAGAGGAAGGTTTTGCAGTGACCAGTGAGACCACCGCCCTTCCTAATCTTGATTTCAAGACCCTGCGTGACGTAGGTCCCGGCGAGATTGTCCGCCTGCGTGCCGATGGCATCGAACAGCTGCAAAAGCCCTTCAGCCGCTGTCAGATATGCTCCTTCCTGTGGGTTTACTATGGTTTCCCCGCCAGTGACTATGAGGGAGTCAATACCGAATATGTACGTGAGGTGGCAGGCAAGGTGATGGGAGAAGAAGACCCCACCGAGGTTGACTGTGTCTGCGGTGTGCCCGACTCTGGCGTAGGTACTGCGTTGGGTTATGCCGAAGGTCATCATATTCCCTATAAACGTGCAGTGTTGAAGTACACGCCAACATGGCCTCGCTCCTTTACCCCCGGCAATCAGAGCCGCCGCAATCTGGTGGCAAAGATGAAGCTGATACCCAATGAGGCTATCCTGAAGGGTCAGCGTGTCGTGTTCTGCGACGACTCCATCGTCAGAGGAACACAGCTGAAGGACAACGTGCGTACCTTCTTTGACAAAGGCGCCACGGAGGTGCATGCCCGTATATCCTGCCCGCCGCTGGTATATAGCTGCCCGTTCATCGGCTTTACCGCATCCAAGAGCGACCTGGAACTGATTACCCGCCGTATCATCCAGGACTTTGAGGGCGACCCCAACAAGGATTTGGAGAAGTATGCTACCACCGACAGTCCTCAGTACAACCGGATGGTAGAGGAAATAGGCAAGCGTCTGGGACTGACGAGCGTCAAGTTCAACAAGGTGGAAACGCTCATCCAAGCCATCGGATTGCCGAAGGAAAGGGTATGTACCCACTGCTTCGACGGTTCGAGCTACTTCTTTGACCCCAAAGACGAAGAAAAAGCAGAGTGACAACGCTCGCAAGTAATATCATATCAGAGGCTGTACGAGATACCAACGTACAGCCTTTTTTGTATCTTTGTCTGTTTTTTTGAGCCATATTCTTTATTTTTTTTTGCTTTTTCATGCTGGTTTGAAGATTTTTGTGTAAGTTTGCAAGCATTAAGAGAGCTCATCCCATGATAGACTCCTGAACAGTCGTGCGTCTGGATGTCTGATAATGGAATAGTTGTCGGAAAAAGGAATATTAATAATATAGAAATAGAGAAGATGTCTATGTGTTTAGTAATGAACAGAACCATGAAAAAAATTGGAATCAGAAAAGTGTTGTTGGTGCTGGCTTTGTTCGTCACCAATACGCTGATGGCTGAGGTGCCATCGGAGTACAAGGAACAGTATCGCAGGAGTTCGCTCTGCCTGGTGTTGTTGAACCATACGGGAAAGAAGTATACCAAGGAGATGGAAAGGGTATTCTGGAATTTCCCGCTTCCTGCCCGCTACAATGAGCACAATATCACGGATGTCAAGGTGATTAATGTCAGCCGCAAGCAGTCGCAGTCGGACATAGAGAAACTGCTGAAGAACAATCATATCGCCCAGAAGGTGGTGGGCAGATGGTTTAACTGGGACAGCAATTCGGGTTATATGAATATGGACCTCATTCATGAACGTGGCGGTTACGGTGCCTCATACGCCGACTACCAACGCGCCATGACGAATGTACGCGGAACGAGCATGCTGCGTGACGAGGGTATCGAACTGCTGCAGAGTACCTTCGTGCTGGTCTGCGACATGGATTATATCGACAAGAGTAAGGGTTCGCGCTGGGGAGCCTTGGCCCTTGCACTGGCGAGTGCCGGAGCGGCAGTGATGTCGGGCGTACAGCAGAACGAAGCGTATTCGGCAGCCAGCAGAGGTGACTATGCTGAGGCGAGACGCAAGCAGAATCAGGCTACAGCCTGGCAGGTGGGCAGCCAGCTGGGACAGGTGGGCGCAGCCGTCGTGGCAGATATAGGCGGTTTCCGCGTGAAGATGAATGCCTATCTTTACAAGCTGCGCTGGGACGACAGAATGACCCAGACCATGTATAACCAGTACTGGTGTGACAGCGACATGTCGGCTTCAGAGGTGGCAAGCCGCCGCAACGGCTTTACCAATACCAGCCAGTTCTCGCTCGAATTTGTGGGCAAATACAAGACCACCAGTTCGAAAACCATCCTGAGAAGCTGGAAGAACGAGGACGAGGTGATACTGGACGTATGCCGCCGCTGTGTAGACAAGGGCATGAAGGAACTGGCAAAGACCTTTGAAGTGTTCCGCCCCCGTGCGCCTTTCTATTTCGAGGATGGTCAGGTTTACTCGCACATCGGAAAGAAAGAGGACGTGACGTACGGAAGACAGTATGAGATACTCCAACCCTATAAGGACAAGAAAGGACAAATCAACTATAAGCGTGTAGGCAAGGCACAGGCGGGAGCACCCTGGGACAACAGGGAAATCCGCTTTGACCAGTATTTCAACAACGAGGACAAGGGAACCCTGTTCTATTGCAAGGCTTCCTCCTCCGTAGACCTGCATACACCGGGTCTGCAACTGAGAGAATTGTAAACAGAAAAGTATATCTAACAGTCATTGAGTATGAAGAAATTTATTTTAACATGTATGTTCAGCCTGGTATGCCTCTTGGCAGGAGCACAGGAATACAGTGCTTGCAGTGCCGGACAGAGTAATACAGGCAATTTTCTTGTCAAGATAGTGGTAAGTTCGAAGAAGAAACTCAAGTCGTCTTCGGAAGACTTGGTGAAGCATTATGCCGTACATGCCGTCATCTTCCGAGGACTGATGGCTACCGACGGCTATGGCGAGCAGAAGCCTCTGGTCAAGGATGGTGACGTGGAAGTGACCCAGTCAGAGTTCTTCAATGCCTTCTGGAACGACGGCGTATTCAAGCGTTTCGCTTCGCTTGTTCCTTCCACGCTGAGCGTTATGAAGAACAAGCAGACCAAGATGACGGAAACCTCTGCTACCGTGATGGTAGACAAGGAGTCGCTGCTGCATTATCTCGAAGAGTCACATATCATTCAAGGTTTCTCTAATCTCTGGTAAATCATGAAAAGAAAACTGTTTTTGTTCCTCGCTCTCCTTACCTGTACGTTGGGCTTTGCCCAGGAACGTGTCATCAAGATGCCGGAAGAGGGGAGACGGCATCTGAATATCGCTGAGGCAGATTACGGCTATTGGTGTGCCATAGAGGCAGGAGGCGGCTCCACCTTGATGGAGAACAAGAAGAATGTGGCTCTCGTAGGAGCTTCGTTTGTCAACGGTTTCCGTCTGGGGCAGTATCTGAAGGTAGGTGTGGGCATCGGCGTGCTCTACTATCCCAACAACAGCAATGTGCGTGATACCGACAATCACCTTTCCATGCCGCTCTTTGTCAACGTGCGTGGCAATATCCTTTCAGACGAGATCAGGCGCACCGTTCCTTACTGGTCTGTCAATGCAGGAACAAGTATTCCCGACGGACCTTTCCTGACGCCCACCATAGGCCTGCGTATCGGCGAGAAACGCTCTGCTTTTCTGGTGGGTATCAGCTACACCCTGCGCCGTCTGAAGTCCTATGAAGGCAACTGCCACAACTACAGTGGCGCAATGGCAAAGATAGGCTACGAGTTCTGATGTTTCATTCCTAAAACATGACGATTATGAAAAAGAGTATATTTTGTACACTGGCTTTAGCCATTGTCCTCCTGGGAGCCTGCAAGAGTAAGCAGCAAGTGACGACAGCCGCCTATCATGACTACAAGGTGGAATGTCTCGGAAAGGGTATGGACGGCACACAGACACTGAAGGTATGGGCATCGGGAAGCAACCGGCAGGATGCCATCGAACAGGCAAAGAAGAAAGCGGTCTATGAGCTGACCTTCACGGGCATACATGCAGGCAGCAGCGAGTGTTCTGCCTATCCTATCGTGGATGAGGCTAATGCCCGAAAGAAATATGAGGAATACTTCGACCGTTTCTTCACCGAAGGCGGTGCCTATCGTAAGTATGTGAGCATCGACAACCAGAAGAAAGGAGCGATGGACAAGTTGCAAGGTGACGGTCGACAGACGTTCGGCATCATCGTCAAAGTGGATTGCTCTGCCCTCAGAAAACGCTATGAGAGTGACAATATTATCGTAAAATAAATCAAACAGAAACAGCATATGAAACGCATATCCTTATTATTCTCCATGACCTTCCTTCTGATGCTCGGAGCATGGGCTCAGAAGGCAATGACGCCTCCTCACGTGATGGTGGTGCCCGACCTTATCTACTGCAAGGCACACGGCTATGTGCAGCAGTTTGATAACAACGGCATTACGGAAACGGTGCCCGACTATGAGCGCGCTTTGAGCGAAGACCCCTCGCTGCATGCGGTACTGACACAGGTGGCACAGCTTATCAACGACCGCAACCAGGACATCGTCATCATCGACCTGCTGGAGGCTATCAACAATGCCAAGGCTGACGCTGCCATGGCTGCCGCCAACAACGGCGACCAGTCGGAGAGCGTAGAGGAGGCTATCATACGTAATTCCGAGGCTGACATCCTCATCAAAGTACAGTTCGACCTGCTCAAGAACGGACCTCAGTATCAGGTGTCTTATACCATCACGGGTACGGATGCTTATACCAACAGGATGTTTGCACCCGTCGAAGGTATGGGTGCTCCTTCTACCTCTGCCAACCCCGTCGTGCTGCTGCGCGAAGCTGTCTATAACCACATGAATGCTTTCCTGGACAAGGTGCTGGCTTATTACACTGGTATGACAACCAAGGGACGTATGGTCGCTTTCGAAATCAAGACCACTTCAACCTCGGCTGTCAATATGTCCAGCAAGGTGGGCGAATATACCCTGCGCGAACAGATAGAGGACTTCCTTTACGACAACTCCGTTGACGGCAACGGACTGGACCGCGTCAAGAGTGGAAACACTTTCATGCAGTATCAGGGAGTCTATATCCCCTTGGTGGCTACCATCCGTGGCAGACAACGCAAGCAGGGAGCCAAGGATGTGGCTCAGAAGATGGTGACCTATCTGGAGCAGAAGGGCGTCACTGCCGACTACAAGGTGCGTGGTCTGGGTAAAGTGAATATTTATATCCGTTAATGTTAAACCTCCGGTGGGCTTTTTTCCTGCCCACCTTAATAGATACGTTCATGAAAAAGTATATCATAGCATGGCTGTTGCTCGCATTGACCGGCTCGCCACTGCATGCCCAGCAGGATTGCGTATTCCCCATGATGGTGCTAGTGCCCAATCAGGTGGACTCGCTCAGTCCGATGGCAAAGAACAAACTGGAGTCCAGACTGCGTCAGATAGTGACGCAAAACAATATGGAAGGTGGAGCACACTTCTCCAATTTCAGTATCGTGGCTAATGTGGTAGAAGGCTCGAAGGAGGTTATCAGCGGTTCACGACCCTTGGTGACTCTTACCGCCGAACTCGAACTCTTCGTGGGTAACAACTACACAGGAGAGAAGTTTGCCAGCACATCCATACCCCTGAGCGGTGCCGGCAATAATCCTGCCAGGGCTTACGCTTCTGCCTTTGCCGGCATCTCGCCTACCAATGTGCAGCTGAAGCAGTTTGTGCAGGATGCCCGTGCCAAGGTGAACGAATACTACAATACCCAACTCGCCAATATCCTGCAGCAGGCTAAGACTTACGCCTTGCGTCATGAGTTTGAGGAGGCTCTCTGTCTGCTCTCCTCCGTACCTACATGCAGCAACAACTACGACCAGGTGGAGGCTTGTATGCAGGAGGTGTTCGACCAGTACTTGCTGGTGGACTGTGCCGTGAAACTGAACAAGGCACGTGCCATCTGGAATGCCACTCAGAACAGGGAAGGTGCAGCCTTGGCGGGTGCCTATCTGGTTACCATCGACCCTCTTTCCGGCTGTTGGGACGAGGTGGTGGAGCTGGCAGAACAGATACGTCTGCGCATCGGCGATGACTGGGAGTTCTCTAAAGAGTTGCAGCGCGAGGCTGTGAATATCGAGAAAGCACGTATCGAGGCGATGCGTGCCATCGGTATTGCTTTTGGTGAGAACCAGAAGGCAAAGACCTTCAACGACCATTGGATAGTGAGATAACATAGCTGATCATTGAGATGGCGATGAAACATAGTCTTATCTGGCTGATACTGTCGTTGTCCCCCTTGCTTGCCACAGCACAGGTGAACAACGGATTTAATGCTGCCCGCCAACAGGTGGGCGGCTCCAATGCCTCGGCATTCAATCGCAACAGGGCTTCCAACTTCAACGACTATCGGCAGAAACTGAATGCCGAATATGTCAGCAAGACTCGTGAACCATGGAAGGGGTTTAACTCTTTCCGTGGAATGACAGACCCGGAAAAAAATGTCAAGCCCGTGGCTCCTGTACGTATGCCCGAAGCGGACGTGGATAAGGAGAAGGAGAACAAGCAGCTGGACATCAAAGACATAGCGACACCTATCCGCCAGACAACTCCTCCTCAGCCTGTCGCTCCTATACAGGAACAGCAGGAACCACAGGGCGAGATGCTTCGTTTCAGCTATCTGGGAACTCCTTTGCAGGTTAGAAAACCTCAGTGTACACCCTTTACGCTGTCAGGAATCAGTGAGAATGCAGTAGCCAATGCCTGGGAGCAGCTCTGCAAGGATTCTTACAACAACATGCTGGTGGACTGTATGCGTCTCAGAGGAAAGCTCAAACTCTGCGACTGGGCTTACTTGATGATGCTGAAAGAAGTAGGTCAGGCTTATTGTTCCAATGCCAATGCCGCCATGCTTCTCACGGCTTTTCTATACAGTCAGTCGGGTTACAAGATGCGACTCGGTGTAAGAGACGGTGCGCTGGAGATGCTTTATGCCAGTCAGCATCAGATTTACGAAACACCGTATATCCAAATGGACGGGGATAACTACTATCCCCTTTCCCGTAAGCAGGGACAGGTCAAGGTGAACGCTGCCAAATATCCCAAAGAACAGTCGATGTCGCTTTGGGTGTCTTCAGACCCGTTGGTGCAGTATCAGGCTTCACCTCAGCGTACTCTCCAGTCAGAACGCTATCATGACATGAGCATTACGGTGAGTGCCAACAAGAATCTCTTGCCTTTCTTTTCTTCTTATCCGTCATCTGAGGTTGGCGGCAACTTCATGACTCGCTGGGCGATGTATGCCAATACTCCTCTGTGTCAGGAGGTTCGTCAGCAACTTTATCCTCAGCTGAAGAATGCCATCGCCAATCGCTCTCAGCTGGAGGCTGTCAACCGTTTGCTCAACTGGGTTCAGACGGCATTCGTTTATGAGTATGATGATAAGGTGTGGGGTGGGGACAGAGCTTTTTTTGCTGAAGAAACGCTCTATTATCCCTATTGTGACTGTGAAGACCGTTCTATCTTGTTTACCCGTTTGGTGCGCGACCTTTTGGGGCTTCGCTGTGTCCTTATCTATTATCCGGGGCATTTGGCTTCTGCGGTATGTATGACTGAAGAGGTAAATGGTGACTACATCCTTCTCAGTGGGCAGAAGTACATCGTTTGCGACCCTACCTATATCGGAGCTCCCGTAGGAAGCACCATGCCTAACATGGACAATTCACAGGCAAAAGTAATCCTCTTGCAATAGCTGTCATTGAGTGCTGATGAAAACACCTTGTTCTACATGTTTTCATCTGCACTTTTCACTTGATAATCAAGCCCCAAAAAATGAAGGTATCTGCGTTGGCCAACGCAGGTACCTTCATTGGCTAACGCAGGTATCTTCATCAGCCAATGAAGGTATCTTCATAAAATCTTCGTAAAATCAAGGCGAAAATGATGGTCGTACGTAGTCTGTCTTATACTGATAGAAGGATCTGTGGGCCGACCTGTGACAGTTGCTGGAGGACAGCACCTTCTAC